>JAHEDB010000458.1 GCA_024641465.1 Chromatiales bacterium
CCTTGCGTTTGAAATTCAGTAAATCCGTTTCGGCATCGCGCGCCTGGGGATGAAATTCCGGATAGGCGGCGACCTCGATATGAAAATGATCGCCGGTCTCGGCACGGATAAATTCCACCAGCTCATTGGCATAGCGAAACTCACCGACCTCCCGCATGCCTGATGGCATGTCGCCGCGCAGGGCAACAATCCGCTGAATGTCGTTTTGTTTATATTTGTTGAGCAACTGCCGGATATTGTCCTTGGTCGAGCCGACACAGGACAGGTGTGGGGCCGCATCGCTGCCGGATTGCTGGATCTCAACCACGGTATCGAAGGTCCCCTGCTGGGTGCTGCCACCGGCGCCGAAGGTGACGGAAAAATACAGCGGATTTAATTTGGCCAGTTCATCGCGCACCGCGCGAAGTTTCTGGGCACCTTCCCCGGTCTTGGGCGGGAAAAACTCAAAACTGAAGGTTTGCGGGTATTCTTGTTGTGATTCCATTTTTCAAAAACCTTTTAACGCAGAGACGCAAAGGACACGGAGTCCACAGAGAATAATAGTGAGTATCCTCTGTGTTCTCCGTGTCTCCGCGTTGAGATTTTTAGTAGCGATAGTGGTTAGGCTTATAAGGACCCTGGACCGGTACACCGATGTAGTCAGCCTGTTCCTTGTTTAGCTTCGTCAGGTGCACACCAATCTTCTTCAGGTGCAGCCGTGCCACCTTCTCATCGAGGATCTTCGGCAGGATATAGACCTTGTTCTCATACTTGTCGGCATGTTTGTAGAACTCGATCTGCGCCATTACCTGGTTGGTGAAGGAGGCGGACATCACGAAGCTGGGGTGGCCGGTGGCGCAACCGAGGTTGACCAGACGACCCTTGGCGAGGATGATGATCTTTTTGCCATCGGGGAAGATCACGTGATCGACCTGGGGTTTGATTTCATCCCACTCGTATTTTTCCAGTGAGGCGATATCGATCTCGGAATCGAAGTGGCCGATGTTACAGACAATGGCCTCGTCCTTCATCGCCGCCATGTGGCCGTGATTGATAACATGGACGTTGCCGGTGGTGGTGACGAAGATATCGCCGATTTTACAGGCCTCGTTCATGTCAACCACGCGATAGCCTTCCATCGCCGCCTGCAGGGCACAGATCGGATCGATCTCGGTGACCCACACGGTGGCGCCCATGCCGCGGAAGGCCTGGGCGCAGCCCTTGCCCACATCGCCGTAGCCCAGCACGATGCAGATCTTACCGGCGATCATCACGTCGGTGGCGCGCTTGATACTGTCAATGAGGGATTCACGGCAGCCGTACAGGTTGTCGAACTTGGACTTGGTAGCTGAGTCGTTGACGTTCATGGCAGGGAACATCAGTTCGCCCTTTTCCATCATCTGGTACAGACGGTGTACACCGGTGGTGGTTTCTTCGGTGACGCCCTTGATGCTGGCGGCAATCTTGGTCCATCTGTCCTTGCTTTCCGCGAGGCTCTTGTTGAGCACATCGACGATGACCTTCCATTCTTCGCTTTCTCCGGCCTTGAATTGCGGGCGGGTACCGGCCTTCTCATGCTGCGCGCCTTTATGCACCAGCAGGGTGGCGTCGCCGCCATCGTCGAGGATCATATTGGGCAATTCGCCATCGGGCCAGGTGAGCATCTGCTCGGTGCACCACCAGTACTCTTCAAGGGTTTCACCCTTCCAGGCATAGACTGGCACACCGACAGCGGCAATGGCCGCAGCGGCATGGTCCTGAGTGGAGAAGATGTTACAGGAGGCCCAACGGACCTTCGCGCCGAGGGCGACCAGGGTTTCAATCAACACCGCGGTCTGGATGGTCATGTGCAGACTGCCAGAGATGCGGGCGCCTTTCAGGGGTTGTTCTTTGCCAAATTCTTCACGTAGCGCCATCAGACCGGGCATTTCTGTCTCGGCAATCAAAATTTCCTTACGGCCCCAATCGGCCAGGGAAATATCGGCAACTTTATAGTCGGTGAAGGAGGGGTTAGGAACAGCGTTCATAGTCGATTCTCCGTACTTTGAACGAGCGCCGTTGTTCCAAAAAGCCGTATATTTCTGAGCCTGACAGAATTGAATCTGCTGCAGCGCTCCTCAGAAACACGACGAAGTTTAAAGTGAGTCAGGTCATGACAGCTTGAAAATAGCTAAGCCGCCATGACCTTGGGGTTTATTCAATCCTTTTCAATATCGTCTGAAAGGGAAGAATAGTTTAATTTCCGAAAAAGACCAAAACAGGTCTGATCAGGCGTTGGCCGCCTTGGCGCCAGTGCCCGCCGCCTTGGCCAGTGCATCGGCCTTGTCGGTTTTTTCCCAGGAAAATTCCTTCTCGGTACGACCGAAGTGGCCATAGGCCGCGGTCGGGTGATAGATCGGGCGCAGCAGATTGAGCATTTTCACCAGGCCGCCGGCGCGCAGGTCGAAGTGCTCGCGGACCAGTTCGACGATACGGCTGTCAGAGATCTTGCCGGTACCAAAGGTCTGCACGCTGATCGAAGTCGGCTCGGACACGCCGATGGCGTAGGACACCTGGATTTCGCAACGGTCGGCGAGACCCGCGGCGACGATGTTCTTGGCGACATAACGACCGGCGTATGCGGCAGAGCGGTCCACCTTTGAGGGGTCCTTGCCGGAGAAGGCGCCACCACCGTGACGGGCCATGCCGCCATAGGTGTCAACGATGATCTTGCGGCCGGTCAGACCGCAATCACCCACCGGG
>JAHEDB010000459.1 GCA_024641465.1 Chromatiales bacterium
CCGCGATTTAGCTCCGCCCTGAAGGTAGAGCCATCCTTGCACAACCCAGTTGTTTCAAATATATCCTCCCTGGGTTCAGCCAGGCGATGAATAATATCCGCATGACAATCCGGCGCAATCAGTTCCAGCACAGACTTGCCAACCAACTCCCTGACGGAATAGCCACACATCCGCGCTATGGCCTGGTTGGCCTCGATGATGACACCATGCTTATGCAGGATGACACCGTCGTGGGCAGCATTGGACAGGGCCTTGAAACGGTGTTCATTTTCCCGCAAATCCTCTTCGACCTTGTTCTTGAGGTAAATCTTGTGTTCCAGATCGACATTGGTCTCATTCAGTCTCTTGACCAGGTCCTGATTGACAAAGCGCAACATCACACTGTGCAAAAACGTCTTCTGATTCAACCTGGCAGCAACCAGCATAGTGAGAATAAAAAGAATATTCACAACGCCGAGAATAATATGCAGGTTATCGTTAAATGTCAGCAGATAGGCAGTGATAGGCAATTCTGCCGGAAAGAGAAACAACAGGTAGGCGGGCAATACCGGCGACAAATAAGGAACGGCCCCCATGACCATCCCACCGATGATGAACACCAGGAATATCTGCCGTGCGACATCGGCTTCAGGAAACAACAGGATACCACCGATCCCCCATACTATCCCCGCCAGGCCAGCGCCAAGAATAAACGCCGTTTTCCAGGTCCTGATCCGGCCAATCTTGTCGACGCTGCGCCGGTACAGGTACAACGAAATAAATCGCACAGTAACGAGTAACAGCAGGCTCGAATACCATAGTATGGTTGTTTCAAAACCAGACACCCCCTGGATTGCCGCAAATAATGCAGCGCCAACCAGCACCGTCATAACCAGGCCGGTTGTCAGATGCGCATAGGCAAAACTGATTTGCTCAAACTCGATCTGTAATCGTTGCGGCAGGATTTTCACATGGGCCTACAATGGAGTGAATGGGTTACATATTTAAATTCACTACGCATAATAACTGCTCTGTTTAAATATTAACGACTCAGGCTATAAGGGCCGATAACCCCATATCTCATCCCGGTCCAGGGTGGCCTCGCCGGCAAACTTACACAGCTTCATGATTTCAAATTCCTTGTCACTGGTATCCCGTTCAAGCGGTATTTCGAATACCTGGCCCAGGGGATCGGCAAGACTCTTCACCACCGGTTGAGATGGCTGCTCCATATTCCGCCTCACCACGATCGCCGTATCGCCATTGGCAAGTTCGACAAAACTGCCTGGGGGGAAAAGTGTCAGCTCCAGGACAAAGCGCATGCACAAGGCCTTCTCGTACTTCTCACCCTGTTCCATGAAAAACACCTTGAGGGCATCACCAATCGAGATCGGATCGTGTTTACTGTGATGCGAGATCATCATGCTATAGCGCTCCGCAATGGCCAAAGCCTTGGCGCCGATGACGATCTGGTTCTTGTGCAACGATGATGGATAACCGCTGCCGTCATTCAATTCATGATGTTGCAGGATCACCTTTAGCCAGGTGGCATTCTTTACCCCGATGTCATGCACCATCTTGGCACTCTTCTGCGGGTGCTGGGCGATCATCCGCCGTTGGGTGGCGGACAGCGGGGTCTCCTGTTTCTGGACCTGTTCGTAAAAACCCCGCATACCAATATTACTGGTCATGGCGGCGGACATAATACTCTGCCGCTCTTCGACCGGCAGGTTTTGTCGGGAAAACAGGGTGTGGCATAAAATCGCGCACTGGATAGCGTGGGCCAGCGAGGAATTAAACGTATGCGGCAGATGTACCCAGGCGAGCATGGCATTGGGGGCACGCAGGCATAGCGTATCCAGTTCGATGGTTAACCGATCCATTTGATCCTTGGCGGAGGGATTAGCCGATTCGATGGCATCGAAGGTCTTATCGAGGCTGCGACTGATTTCATCAAGGCGCCGGAAAGGGCTGGTTTCATTCGGGTCTTCATTACTGACCGTCTCCATGCGAAAGATATCGTGCTTGCACAGGGAATCGAGTTTTTCCTTGTCGACGATGATCTGCCCGATGCTCAGCAATAGCTTGCCTTCCGGGTCGTAAATCGACCAGGGCAGTGCTTCCCCAAGGATCAACTCACTGACCGCAATTTTGACTTTCTTCTGCATATGGAAACCGTGCGAGACTGAATATACTAGTCATCGGATATCCACCAAGAGACTTTAGTTAATAGGGATTTTTTTTTGGCTAAAATTTGCGTTTTTCCCTTATTGAAACAGGTACATATCCGCCACCAATCATGCTTTAATTAGGGCCTTTGACCATTTAGCCCTTAGAATCGCCAGGATCACCCAAGCCAATGCGCATGCCCAGAATCTACCAACCCATGACCAGCGAGGTCGCCGACATCGATCTTGATGAACATGCCTGTCGGCACCTGATCCAGGTATTACGGCTGCGCGAAGGCGATGAATTCGTTGTATTCAATGGTCTCGGTCAGGCCTGGCAAGCCAGGCTACTCAGTAGCCACAAGCACAATGCCACCGCCCGCCTGCTGGACGGACTGACCAGCGATGTCGAATCACCCCTCAGCATCCACCTCGGCCTGGGAATTTCCAAGGGGGAACGCATGGATTACGCCATCCAGAAGGCCGTCGAACTGGGTGTCCACGAGATCACCCCCGTGTTCACCCGCTACAGCATGGTCAAACTCGATGAGCAGCGCAAAGACAAACGCTGGC
>JAHEDB010000460.1 GCA_024641465.1 Chromatiales bacterium
GGCCTGATGCACGCGGACGATCTCGAACAGGCCATCGGCATGGTCAACCAGGGCCGATACGGCAATATGAGTTGTATCTTTACCAATAGCGGAACGGCGGCACGTCAGTTTCGACACCAGGCCGATACCGGCAACATCGGTATCAATATCGGTGTCGCCGCACCGATGGCCTTTTTCCCGTTCAGTGGTTGGAAAGACAGTTTTTACGGTGACCTGCATGCGCAGGGTGCACACGCCGTGGAATTTTATACACAAACCAAGGTGGTTGTTGAACGCTGGCCGAAAGAGTGGTCAAGAAAATTTTAGGTGAAAATAAATGCGTGAAGAAAAACTCTTTAGTAAAGACGGCGGCTATACCCTCGTCGTGGAAAGTAATGCCCTGTTTCATAAAGAGGCGGTGATTCATGGAATAAAAACCATCGAGCCCTTAATGCAACAACATCCCGCAGGCGAAACCATCCGGGTGCTGGATCTCGCCTGTGGTGCCGAACCCGTTTCCATTTGCCAGATGCTGGCGCATTTCCCTGCGCAGCGGATCAGTTATACCGGCATCGACATCAATCCGGATCAGGTCGGTTTCGCCCGGCAGCAGTTCCACTTCCCCGACAACATCATCGAAACAAGCCTGATCGAAGGCAATGCCTGGGACCCCAGCGCCTACACGGGTGATGCGCAATATGACATCATCTTCATGGGACTCAACCTGCACCACGGTACTCCGGAAGAGGTCTACTATCTGGCCGGACAGATCGACAAATTACTGGCCCCGCATGGGCTGTACATCAATCACGATGTGTATCGTCCCGACAGTGAGCCCTACCAGAGAAGACCCTCGCATAACCCAGACGACGCCAGCGAGTCGTTTGCCTTGCTATCGCCTGAATTGCTGACTGATGTTGACCTGTCCGAGATTACCGGCAAGGAAACCAGCAGCGATGTTGGTCTCAATCCCTGGCGGTCGGCCTATAGCCAACTGTTGCGCGACAGCCTGATAGAAAAGGGGGCGGGGCAGAAGTGCGCGGAATCGACCTATCGGCACGCCGCATCACGCGATTACCCCATCTCCGTCGCTGACTTCAGATATATATTCCAGCGGGTAAACCCGGATTTCAGCATCGAGGTGATTCGCTATGGCAACTCACACCCCTTCCTGGATTATATCGCCATGCCCGTCGTCCGCCGGGTGGCATAAGGCCTCCCTCAGATAGTCGTTCGCTGACCCGGCCCCGCCGGGTATCGCCATAACAGGGCAGCCCAGCCCGAAGCTGGCCTTTTTCCAGCGTTTGGCTAAACCCGCGTGTTTCAGATGGCAGGTTGCCGGGCTTATCCCATGTTTAACCCCATCAAAAATTATCATATAAGTAAATAAAAGCCTTGGATAAATCTATAATTATCATATATGGCAATTATTGAAATAGCTATTCATGCTAATTATGCTAAAATATCAGTGTCTTAATAGCGTAAAGGCTAATTGATATGAATACGCAACTGCATGAACTCGTCCTGGAGGCCCTGGCCATCGCCAAAACCCAGGGGCTGAACCAAAAGGCCATTGCCGAGAGTTCCAGCCTCGACGAAGTCGGGCTTTCCCGCCTGAAAAAGGCCGATGACGCCATGTTCAGCACCCTGCAGGAACTCGGCAAGGCCGTGGGCAAGAAGCTGATCTGGGTGGATGAGGCCGATGATTTACCCGGCCTGGTGCAAAAGGGCGAGCTGTTCGACTTTAAGTAACCCCCATGAAAGATCGCCTTGCCGTCATCTGGACCCGCCTGGGCGCCCAACCCCTCAAAATGGGCACGCTGGTCGTCACCGATCGTGATGCACGCTTTACCTATGAACCCGGCTATGCCGAAACCGGTCTGCGCGGCCTGGGCCTGGCCTATCCCCCCGAACGCTTTGACGGCACCATCACTCGCCCGCGTAGCGAATACTTTGATCTCCATCCACCGCTGCAAGGCCTGATCCCGCCACGTTCGGAACGCAATTTTCAACGCGCCCTTTTATTACGTTATCTGAACAGCATCCATCTCCATCCTGCACCGGGATTTGAAACCGACTGGGAGATGTTGATCTGCTCCGGTCACGGTGCAATCGGTCATCTCGATGTATTTGCCAGCGACGAGGCGGCCTTGCAGTGGTACGCCACGCCCTCGAAACGCGGCCTCATCGAACTGAATGACAAGTTCGGCTTCAGCCTGAAGGAATTTATGACCTGGTTTGATGGCGATGCGGAAGCCCTGATTGAAGTGCTCGGCCCCACACCCAGCGTGGGCGGGGCCATACCCAAGATCCCCCTGTCCATCAATCGTGCCGGTTGGGATGGACGCATCGGCCTGCCGACACGCTTTGGTGATACCGATAGAACGGATATTTTATTAAAGCTGGAAAACACCAACAGCTATCCCGGCATCATCGAGTTGGAAACCCTCGCGCTCGATGTGCACCGACTGGCCGGTTTTGACGTGCCGCGTTACTGGCCGGTGGAGGTGAACGGGCTGCGGGCGCTGGCCATCGAACGTTTCGATCGCACCGGTAGCGGCAGCACCGTCTTTATGGAAAGCCTGTATTCGATCTTTGCCAGCGGCAGTAAGACCATCACGAATCATTACAGCGCCAGCTACGACAATATCGGTCAGGCACTGGACAATACCCGCCTGCCCATCGTCAGTGATCGCAAGGCCGCCAAACGGCATCTGCTCGAACGCCTGCTGATGGC
>JAHEDB010000461.1 GCA_024641465.1 Chromatiales bacterium
CGCCGTGCCACAGACCATCGTCATGCACGGTAGTTTTCATGGCCGTACCATGGCCACCCTGTCGGCCACCGGCAATCCAAAAATTCAGGCGGGTTTTGATCCGCTGGTACAGGGTTTTATCCATGTGCCCTATGACGATGTCGCCGCCGTAGAAAAGCTGGCCGCGGAGAACAAGGATATCGTCGCGATCCTGGTCGAACCGATCACCGGCGAAGGCGGTATTCGTGTCCCGGCGGCGGATTATCTCAACAAATTACGCGCCATCTGTGACAAACACGACTGGTTGTTGATGCTGGATGAAATTCAGACCGGCATGTGTCGCACCGGCCAATGGTTTGCCCATCAGCATAATGGCATCAAACCCGATGTCATGACCCTGGCCAAGGCCCTCGGTAACGGCATGCCGATCGGTGCCTGTCTGGCCGGTCCCAGGGCCGCGAATATCTTCCAGCCCGGTAATCACGGCTCCACCTATGGCGGCAATCCCCTCGCCTGCCGGGCGGCCCTCGCCGTGGTGGAGACCATGGAACAACAAAAGCTTGCGCCACGCGCCGCCGCTTTAGGCAAGATGATCCAGCAAGGTTTTTCCGACAGGTTGGGCAAACTGGCCAGCGTCAAAGAGATCCGTGGCAAGGGCCTGATGATCGGTATCGAACTCGATCGGCCCTGTACCGAGCTGGTCAAACAGGCCCTCGAACAGGGGCTGCTGATCAATGTTACGGCCAACAGCGTGGTGCGTTTACTCCCCCCCCTGATCATCAGCGATGCCGAGGCCACGCGCATCGTCAATGATGTCAGCACTTTGATTGAAAACTTTCTCAGTCACTAATCCCAGCCAGGCGAGGACGGCAACATGGTTAAACATTTTCTGACACTGATGGATCTTGAAAAAAATGACGCCAGGGCAATTATTCGCCGCGCCATTGAACTCAAGGCCATGCTGCGTGACGGCATCCCCCATGAAATCATGAAGCATAAAACCATGGCGATGATCTTTGATAAATCATCGACCCGCACCCGTGTCTCGTTTGAAACCGCCATGGTGCAATTTGGCGGGCATGCCATCTTTCTTTCACCACGCGATACCCAGTTGGGTCGTGGTGAGCCCATCGAGGACAGCGCCCGTGTCCTGTCGCGCATGGTCGACCTGGTCATGATCCGCACCTTCGAACACGAAAAGATCGAAAAGTTTGCCGCCAACTCGCGGGTGCCGGTGATCAATGCCCTGACCGATATGTATCACCCCTGCCAGTTACTGGCCGATGTGCAGACCTATGTTGAGCACCGCGGCAGTATCGAAGGCAGGAAGGTCGCCTGGATCGGTGACGGCAATAATATGTGTCATTCCTATATCAATGCCGCGCGGCAGTATGATTTCAAACTGCATATCGCCGCACCAGCCGGCTATGAACCTGATCAACAGGTATTAGCAGAAGCGGGGGATTGCGTCAGCCTCAGCCATGATCCCAAACAGGCCGCCGAGCAGGCCGATCTGGTAGTCACCGATGTCTGGGCCAGCATGGGCCAGGAAGAGGAACAACGCGAACGGGAAAAGAGCTTCAAGGGCTTTCAGGTGGATGCACGACTCATGGCCTGCGCCAAACCCGATGCCCTGTTCATGCATTGTCTGCCCGCCCATCGCGGTGAAGAGGTCGCGGCGGAGGTCATCGACGGCCCACAGAGTGTGGTCTGGGATGAGGCGGAAAACCGCCTGCACAGTCAAAAGGCCCTGCTGGAGTTTCTGCATAACGGCTACTAACAGCTTAAGCCTCCACATTTAGCCCAGACCTGCTATACCTTAGGCATGACGCACAAAACTCTCCTGCCCATTTTCAGTATCCTGCTTATTGTATTTGTCCTTAGCCCGAGCAACGGCCAGGCCGATGACAGGGCTCAGGCCCTGGCCGCCTATCAGGCCGGTCAGTATAAAGAGGCCATGCAAATCTGGTTGCCGATGGCTGAGAAGGGTGACGCCAATGCTCAATATAATATGGGTATCCTGTATCGTAACGGACAGGGTGTAGAACAAAATGACCGCCAGGCCCTGGTCTGGTTTACCCAGGCGGCACAACAGGGACTGCTGGATGCCCAGTACAATACCGGACTGATGTATATGGAAGGTCGCGGTGTCGCGAGTAGCAAGCTCGATGCCTTCAAGTGGTGGGAACTGGCGGCGAGTAAGGGCCATGCCGAGTCACAACACAATCTCGCAGTCATGTATGCCTATGGGGTTGCCACCGGCGTAGACACAAAAAAGGCCCTGGAACTGTGGCGGCTCGCTGCGGCACAGGGACATCAGGGCGCACGCCAGGCCCTGTTTCGTACCTATACCGAAGGACTGTTCGGTATGAAAGCGGACCCGGAACAGGCTCGTCAATGGAAGGATTAACAAACACCGGGCTATTTTCCCATTATTTTCAAGCCATAAACGCCGCGATTGGCAGTCATTGTTCGATCTCATCCCCTTACACAAACCTGCTCCAATCATCCGTCACCAGCAATGTCATCGCACGGCAAATAAACCAGCCCTGTATATCATTTTGATTGCCGCAGTGTTGCGCACCGGCCTGAAGCAAGCTGAGCTTCATTTTGATTGCCGCAGTGTTGCGCACCGGCCTGAAGCAAGCTGAGCTTCATAAGGCAGCAGCCACAGAATTTACCTTCTGTCCTCCCGCTAGCGCCTGCTGGTTGGATTGGTGTTTTTA
>JAHEDB010000050.1 GCA_024641465.1 Chromatiales bacterium
TCGCCATGATCAAATATCACCCGCCAACCCCGGATGAGCGAGGCAGGATCTGGCAGGTGATGAGCCGGCAATTCGCCCTCGCCATCGATGGCGATTTGATCGAACAACTGGTCACGCTGTTCCCCGCCGCGACGGGACGGGATATCAAGGGGCTGACCAAGTTGGTGAGCAAGTACTGTCTATACAAAAACGTCGCCCCCGACCTGGATGCCTTCAAGCGCTGTTCCATTTTTCGTGGACTGGAAATGGTATCGGTGCTTGCTGGGTAGCGTGTGAGGCGCCGGTGATATTCAATAACATTTAAACCTGGAGGATGACACAATGGCCGATATAACCTTTAATGGCATGACCATGGAATTCAGTGTGGTAGAGGGAATGATGGACGCGGAGATAAAGGCTGGCCTTTCAGCGGAACTGGGCGACTATACCGAGCAGAGTCTGCTGGATGCCTATATGGCCGCGCACAAGCAAAAATTCGGCAAGGAATTTTTGCAGTAATGGCTTTGCCAAAACTCTATATGAACCCCGGCTCCTGCACCACGGGCATTCATATCATTCTACAAGAGCTTGATGTATTGTTTGAGGTCTACCCGGTCAATTTGCTTGCAGGGCAACACGAAACAGCGGAATTCAAGGCCCTCAATCCAAAATCGAGTATCCCCATGCTCATTACGGAAGAGGGACGGGTGTTAACAGAGTTTCAGGCCATTGCCTGGTGGCTCGGACGCAGTTACCCACAGGCCGGTTTTCTCGGCAGTTCGCTAGATGATGAAATCAGTATTCTGGAAGTGATGGATTATGTCGTGGCAACGGTGCATATGCAGGGTTTTGCACGGATATTTACCACCGATAAATTTTCACCCAATGCAGATGAGCATGAGGCCGTCAAACAACAGGGGCTGGCCATAATCGCCAAGGCCATGGATATCATTGGTAAGCAGTTCATCGGTAGGGAATATGTGATCGGCAATTTTTCCATCGCCGATGCAGCCCTGTTTTATGTCGAATTCTGGGCAGTCAAAACGAATATAAAACTCCCGGTCAATTGCATGGCACATTATCAACGTATGTTAAAGCGCCCTGCTGTGCGGCAGGTGTTGATGGAAGAAGGATATCGTTTCTCGGGCGCAGCGTAATTTCAGGATTTATTCATCGCCTTAAAACTCAGCAGATTGATTTCCGCCCTGGAGCCGAGATAGACATAGATCCCCAGACCCACCAGCAGCCCGACCGCGGTCCACATCATCCACACGGCGGAAAGTATTTCACCCCGTTCACCGAGGGCCGCCTTGAACATCATTAACAGTGCCTCGATGGACACGGCGATCAGGATGGCGGCGATGAAACGGGTGATGGTGCGGCGGGTTGAGCTGTGGCGGAAGATATCCTTGTGCATCAGCACCTCTTCCTCCAGCACCGTTTTACCGAGATCGAATACCGCCAGACCCAGGGTCAGGAAGATGATCACGCCAAACGGTTTGAGGTGAAAACTCGCCGCGGTGGTGTCGTGCTGAAACAGGGTGAATATTTCATAAAAGGCGGAGAACAGCAGGATCCCCACCACGGTAAACAGGCCGAGTACGATGATGCTGTAAATGGTGCGAAATGCCGGCATAAAGCGGTGCCGCAACACATCGCCCATGAGAAACTCAAGGGTGTCGGCGAGATCGATATCGACCACGATATAGCCGATGATCCTTCCCTCCGCATCCTGCCACTTTAGTGCGGCGGAGATACACAGCTTGCGATTGGCGGTGGACAGGTAGGGTTCGGTCACTACCACGCTCTGCTTATCACTGGCGAGCAGGAAATAGGGCCGTTGGCTACGGTCCACTCCCTTGCCCGGCAGGATGGTGATGTCACCGCGCCGGCCATTACAGCCGACAGTATCACTGTTCTGCTTGCCTTGCTTATCCAGGGTATATAACAGATCGACAAAGGGATAATGCTCGGCGATATGACAGATCGCCTCGCGCAGGGATTTGTCATCCTCGAACAAATGCGACTGGCCTATCCCGGTGAGGATCGAGGCGAGTAATTCCCGGATGGCATTGCGATATTCGTGGTAGTGTTCCAGGCTGCTCAGGTAACTCATATCGCTCATACGCCGCTCTCCATGTTACATAGCTTATAAAGATTTGCATTTCTTATGCCATGTGTAGATTCGAGTGTAAGCGCTGGAAATGAAATAAATATTACGGCGGCTAGGGCGCCGGACGTGGATCAGTTGTGTGCAGCAACCGGTCCTGTGGCGGGCATACGCCTGATTATGGTGCCCGATGCTTTGCGGGTAGGAGAGAGAGTTTGTCTTATTACGCCTTATCTATAAGCGTATTTGCCAGCCAAAATCCTCATCCTTGCGGCATTCCAGTTCTTCTATACTGCCCCAGGAGATGTCGATCTTGTCGATTTCATCATCGCCCTGTACGCCGGCCGATTCGATCAGGCGCTTGAGTTCGTACCAGGTGAGTTTTTTTTCGTCGCTGCTTGCACAGGGCATGTTGCGCTCCTCGTCATCAGTTATTTACAAAACTGGTTTTGTGTTGCATCCATCATGCCAGTCCATCATGTCAATATTATGCACTCCTCACTCGATTGATCTACAAGGGAAAATCGGGCCGTCCCGGGCGTGGTGATTTGTCACAAACCATGTTGCCGACAATCCAATTGTCGGTTTTGCTACAAAACCAGAAATCAAAATGACCCAATAAACAAGCACATAGCATGTGGCATGGCGGTTGCACTACTGCTAACAAACGAGCTATTTTTTCGGGGGCACGATGAAGGCCAAAGACATTGCCGAATTGCTGGACGAGCCGGCATGCACACACAACAAGAAATCCAAGTCCGGTTGCGCCAAGCCCAAACCGGGGGCATCGGCCGGGGGTTGCGCCTTCGATGGTGCCCAGATCGCCCTGTTACCGATAGTGGATGTGGCGCATATCGTTCATGGCCCCATCGCCTGTGCCGGTAGTTCCTGGGATAACCGCGGCACCCGTTCCTCCGGACCGACCCTGTATCGGATCGGCATGACCACCGACCTGACCGAACAGGATATCGTCATGGGCCGGGGTGAAAAACGCCTGTTCCATTCTATCAAACAGGCCATCGAAGATTACAATCCTCCCGCCGTGTTTATCTACAACACCTGCGTACCGGCCCTGGTCGGTGACGATATTGGTGCGGTGTGCAAGGCGGCGGAAGAGAAGTGGGGCGTGCCGGTGGTGCCGGTGGATGCGGCCGGATTTTATGGCACCAAGAATCTCGGCAACCGTATCGCCGGTGAATCCATGGTGAAATACGTCATCGGCAGCCGTGAGCCTGACCCCCTGCCTGAACATACAAAAAAACTGCCGTATAAAATTCATGATGTGAATCTGGTCGGTGAATATAACATCGCCGGTGAATTCTGGCATGTACTGCCCTTGCTCGATGAACTGGGTATCCGCGTGTTGTGCACCCTGTCCGGCGATGCCCGTTTTCGTGAGGTGCAGACCATGCACCGCGCCGAGGTGAACATGATGGTCTGTTCCAAGGCCATGATCAATGTCGCCCGCAAACTCAACGAATCCTATGGCACGCCATGGTTTGAAGGCAGTTTCTACGGCATCACCGATACCTCCAAGGCTCTGCGTGACTTCGCCCGCGTCATCAATGACCCTGATCTGACCCAACGCACCGAGGCCCTGATCGAACGGGAAGAGGCGCGCATTCGCCAGGAACTGATTCCGTGGAAGGAACGTCTCGCCGGGAAACGCGTATTACTTTATACCGGCGGTGTGAAATCCTGGTCGGTGATCTCCGCCATGCAGGATCTGGGCATGGTGGTGGTGGCTACCGGCACCAGTAAATCCACCGAGGAAGACAAGGAACGCATTCGCCAGCTCATGGGTGAAGACACCAAGATGATCGAAGGCGGCAGTCCGAAAGAGCTGCTCGATATCGTCAAGGAATACCGGGCCGATATCCTCATCGCCGGTGGTCGCAGCATGTACACCGCCATCAAGGCGCGCCTGCCCTTCCTCGATATCAATCAGGAACGTGAATTCGGCTACGCCGGTTATCAGGGCATGCTGGAACTGGTGCGCCAGCTGGCCCTGACCCTGGAAAGCCCGGTGTGGGAACAGGCCAAACGCGGCTCTCCATGGCGCAGCACGGGCAAGAGTCAATTGGCAAGCGTAGCGGCGGCAGGTTAAACCATGACTGAGATCATCAAACGCAACAAGGCATTGTCCGTCAGTCCGTTGAAGGCGAGTGCACCGGTCGGCGCGTCACTGGCCTTCCTCGGTATCAACAACGCCATCCCCATGATGCATGGCTCACAGGGTTGTACCGCCTTCGGCAAGGTATTCTTTGTACGCCACTTTCGCGAACCCATTCCGTTACAGACCACCGCCATGGATCAGGTCAGCAGCGTCATGGGCGCCGACGACAATATCGTCGAGGGCCTGAAGAACCTGTGTGAAAAATCCAGACCGGCGCTGATCGGTCTGCCGTCCACCGGTTTGGCAGAGACCCAGGGCGCGGACATGAAGGGCGCGGTGAAAAAGTTTCGCGATCAATATCCGGAATATAACGCGGTAAAGGTCATCCCGGTCAATACACCGGATTTTACCGGTTGCCTGGAAACGGGTTTTGCCGCGGCGGTCTACGCCATGATCGATCAACTCGTGCCGGAAGCAGACGCCGCCAAAACAAAACCCGGTAATCGACGCCGTCAGGTCAACCTGATCGTCAGCGCCATGCTGACCCCCGGCGATGTGGAGACGATCAAAGAAATCATCGAGGACTTTGGCCTACGTCCCGTTGCCATACCCGATCTGTCTGATTCCCTTGATGGTCATCTGACCGAAGACAGCTTTAGCCCCCTGACCATCGGCGGCATGCCGGTGAATGAATTTGAAACCCTGGGCGATTCCATCGCCACACTTACCATTGGACCCTCGATGTACAAGAGCGCCGAGCTGCTGCACAAACGTACTGCTGTGCCTGATTATCGCTTTGATCACCTCATGGGCCTGGAAAACATGGACAGGTTTATTCAGGCCCTGCATGACATCAGTGGCCAGCAAGTACCGGAAACCTATGACCGGCAACGCTCCCAGTTACAGGATGCCATGCTCGATACGCATTTTATGCTGGGCCAGGTGCGCTTTGCCATGGCCGGGGATGCGGACCTGGTCAAGGCCTATAGTGATTTTGTGGTGGGCATGGGCAGTGAGGTGGTGGTGGCCGTGGTGCCGAGCAAGGGCGAGGCGATGAAGGCCATCCCGGCGCAGGATGTCAAGATCGGTGACCTCGAAGACCTCGAACAACTGGCAGCGGAACGGCAGGCGAATATTGTTATCGGTAGTTCCCACGCGGTGGCCTCGGCGCAGCGCCTCGGCGTGCCGATCATTCGCGCCGGTTTCCCGCAATACGATTTGATCGGCGGCTATCAGCGGTGTTGGGTGGGCTATCGCAGTAGTCGCCAGACACTGTTTGAAATGGCCAATATTCTGCTGAGTAACAACCACCATCATGAGGTCAAACCCTATCTCTCGCCGCTGGCGCAAAAACCTGAATACCGACTGGAGGTGGCATAAATGGTACTCGAACGTCGTATGCGTGTGATGGACGAAGGTGAAGCCGGAGAATCGGTTGGCCTGATGGTCGCCTTTGCCACCACCAATATGGAAACCGTCAATCAACACTTTGGTTCGGCACAGCAATTTGCCATTTATCGAGTCGACCCGGATCACGCCACCCTGCTGGAGGCGGCCGAGTTCGGCAAGCTGGTCCAGGACGGCAATGAAGACAAGCTCGAGGCCAAGCTGGATATGTTGAATGGCTGTGCCGCCGTCTATTGCCAGGCCGTGGGCTCGTCCGCGGTGCGGCAACTGATGATGCGCGGCGTGCAACCCGTCAAGGTAGCAGAGGGCGCGATCATCGCGAATTTGCTGGCGACCCTGCAGGATGAAATGCGCCAGGGCCCCTCAGCCTGGCTGGCCAAGGCCATCGCCGCGCAAAAGGGACCGGACATGTCGCGCTTTGATGACATGGCGGAAGAGGGTTGGGATGAATGAAAATATTGAACCGCCAAGACGCCAAGGACGCCAAGTTTTATATTGTTATGACAATGGACTTAAGTGTTTGTGTGGTTGGTTGAAAAAAAATTTCGTGGCGTTTTGGCGATTAGACATATCTCGTCCCCACGCAGAGCGTGGGAACCAGAAATGAGTAAATGGTTTCTTGGCGTCCTTGGCGCCTTGGCGGTTCAAAATATTATACATATGAGGAAATAGCAATGAGTGAAGCTGCATTGGTAATAGAATTAGATGATCCGATCCTCGAATCGGATTTCATGCAGGAAATGGTCAAGCAGATGCGTGCCATCGATACCTATGGCACCTATGATGACTGGAGTCCGGCGAAGATCCTCGACCCCTTTGTGTTGACCAAGGAACGCAAGGCCGAGATACCTATCGTCGGTGATCCTGATGATATTGTCATGTCTCGCGTTAAGGCGTTCTACAACTCGATATCCTCGCTGATCGAGAAAGAATGCAGGCTGATGGCCGTGCCGATGATCAATCTGTCCCATGAAGGTTTTGGCAGGGCGATTATCACGGTCGGTAAACTGATCGTCATGGATCGCACCTTGCGTGATATCCATCGCTTTGGCTTCAAGTCGCTGTCAAAGATGAAAGACGAGGCGGACAAGTATCTGTCTGTCGCACTGGAGATTATCGGTAAATATCCCGACGTGGCCGGGTTGTAAAACGGGAGGTGTTTATGACTGAAGAAGAACTCAAGGCCCTGGAGAAGGAGGTCAAGAAGAAAAAACGTATCGCCACGGAGTGGGCCGGGCAAATGCATGACTTGGTCGAGGACCGCTTGCCGGCGGCTTTTGAAGAGATCCCGGGTATCGCAGAGTCCACCTTCAATGCCTGTAAAGAATGGAAGGATGCGGCTGAGCGCCTGGAACAGGCAACCAGTACGCAAGATTAGTAAAGGTATAAGACAATGAGCGAAAATATTACCGGTATTACCCGCGGCGGCACGCAATGGGTCCCTGCCTTTGTGGTGGATCTGAATCAGGAAAATTGTATTGGTTGCGGCCGTTGTTACAAGGTCTGTCCACGCGATGTGTTCGAGTTGATCGAACGAGAGGCGGCGGATGATGATGACGACGATGATGGTTTCTCTGACGATACCTCGATGGTGATGTCGCTGAGCAACGCCTTCGATTGTATCGGTTGTCAGGCCTGCTCCAAGGTGTGTCCGAAGGACTGTCACAGTCATTCACCCCAACCCCTGGCTGCCTGACTTCAAACAATGTTTTATTTGAACCGCCAAGACGCCAAGCACGCCAAGAATGATCTGCTATCTCGCTTTGCGAGATTGCCAGGAAAAAACTTGGTGCCTTGGCGTCTTGGAGGTGAGATTTTTTAAATTAGATTAAGAAGGTAAGTCGTATGCCAAAACCAGCCAAACATGTCTTTATCTGTGCCCAACAACGTCCCCCCGGTCATCCGCGCGGTTCCTGTCAGGAACGCGGTTGTGGTGATGTGTGGGATGAATTTTTATTTCAATTACAACAGCGCAATTGTTTTGACACGGTGGCAATAACCAATACGGGTTGTATCGGCCCCTGTGGCTCCGGGCCCAATGTACTGGTCTATCCGGAGGGTGTGTTCTACGGCGGCGTGACAAAAGAAGATGTGGCGGAAATCTATGAGTCACACCTGCTGGGCGATACCCCGGTTACCCGCCTGCAGGTGCCGGCGGATATCTGGTAATGGAAAACGTACTCGGTTTTAATTCGGAACATCTGCAACTGTCTGCGGATGTGCCGGTGCCGGTACGACAAATGGTGCAACAGGCCATTGCCAGTTATGAGGATAAGCCCGTGGCGGAGCGTCTGTTCAAACAGGCCCTCGACCTGGCGCCCGATGAAATGGAAATCTATGTCGCCTTTTACAAGTTTTACTTTTATCAGAAATATCTGCCCGAGGCAGAACAGGTCGCACAGCAAACCCTGCACAAGGTCGCCGAACTGACCGGCCTGCCGGCGGACTGGCGGCGTTTCAAAAAGGAATTTGCCAGATGGAGCCATCCCGACAGTCCGGTGCGTTATTACCTCTACACCATGAAGGCGCTGGGCTTCATCGCCCTGCGCCGGGAGAAGCTGTCCCTGGCCCACGAGATCCTCGACAAGCTGCTCGAGCTGGATCCCGATGATCGGGTCGGCGGTTCGGTGATCAAAACCCTCGCCAACAGGATGTCGGAAGGAGATGAGTGTGCCGACGGATGAACTACAGGACAAGTTGGGCAGCCTGCGCGCGTTGGGTGAACAGGTCTGTCAAACCCTGTGCCGCGAATTAAACAAGCTGGGGCTGGAGCAGGACAAGATCCCGGATATCCGCTTTGAGGCGGCGTGTTTCGATCTGCAAAAGGACCCTTACAGTGGCGAGAATAGCCTGCGTGGTGACTGGTTCAATGAGCGTAAGGCGCGGCTGGGTTCGATGCTTTTCCATGCCGATGGCAGTTTTTTTGTCGAGTACGATGTGGTGCATCCCCACCCCACGGACCGGCGCTGGTTCATCGAGGCGGTCACTGCCTGGGGCCGCGATGGGGTGATCAAGAGTGAGGCGCGGCTGTTGCCGGCACTTGGGGACTAGGTCGGGGTCCTGACACCTATATATATAGTATAGGCGGCATGAATTGAGTGTTTACTAACCATTTTGAGCGGGTGTGATGGGTAATCCATGGTCAGTCTATGAGTTATTGCTGGACAAGGTCTGGTCTACGGCGGTCATCGAAGAGCTGATGATCGGCCTGACCTGGACCCGCTGCCAGGCCGGTGGTACCGGTTTGGCTATGAGCCCGGCCATCGCCACCCGGACCCTGCCCTGGCCCGGGACCCTGCGCGGACAGGCCGCCATCGATATCGCCGGCTGGGTAAGATCATGGCAGCCCCATGAGGCCACCGTCGGCATGGCGACCCTCAATGCCTTGTTGAATCAGGACTCGCCGCTGTTGGCTCAGGCACAGACAGTCGTCGGTGAAGGTCCCGCCAATCTGCGCATATTCGAATATTTTTTACCGCAACTGCGGGGCAAGCGGGTGGTGGTGGTCGGGCGTTACCCCGGTTTGCAACAGTATCAACAGCAGTTTGATCTGGAGGTGCTCGAACGTCAGGCGGGGGAGTGGGACCTGCCTGATCCGGCCTGTGAATATGTGCTCGGTAAGGCGGACTGGGTGTTTCTCACCGCGAGCAGTCTGACCAACAAGACCTTTCCGCGCCTCGCCGAACTGGCCAGTGATGCCACCCTGGTGCTGATGGGGCCGACGGTGCCGTGGCTGCCGGAGCTGGCCGAGTTCGGTGTCGATTTTCTGGCCGGGGTGCGCATCGTAGATGAAGAGGCGCTGCGGCAGACCGTCATGGAGGGCGGTGGCACGCGTATTTTTAATAACGGTGTGCAATATTGCGTGATGGATATCGGCACGCAGGCCATGCAGCAACACAAAGTCGACATCGCCGACCTATTCCAGGAACGGGACAGACTCAAGCAGGAAATGGAACAATGGTATGCCAATCGGCAGACGAATCGTTTTCCAAAACACCAGCGGCTGGAGTTAATCGATCAACAGTTATCGAAACTGGATAGCCGGTATAAGCGCATGTGGGATGCCCGGCATATTTAATAAATAAAAGATTAAACCGCAGAGGACGCAGAGGTACGCAAAGTATATTAAGGAATGTCTGATTAATTCGTCATTCCGGCGAAGGCCGGAATCTAGTGCTTTGAATTATATGGATTCCGGCCTTCGCCGGAATGACGGGATACGAATTAATTAGAGGCACCTTAAATAATTCTCTGCTCTGTCTGTAGTATAAATAGAGAGCAGTTGCAGGTTGGGTTGAGGAACGAAACCCAACCTGCAGTACGGTTAGGAATGAGTGAAGCGATTTTATCCGGAG
>JAHEDB010000462.1 GCA_024641465.1 Chromatiales bacterium
CATAGGGATAGGCAAAACCCTGGCGGGCCTCGCGACGGGCATAGATGTCGAGCAGTTCGGCGGCCACGTCCCTGACCCGCTCACGGGCCTTGCGACAGGCCTTCTCCCACTGGCCGGAACCGAGTCGATGCAAAGGCGCGGTCTCCGGTGTGGTGCCGGTATAGCGGCTGATGAGGTGCAGGGAGGCCACCGGGACATAGAGCTTGTCCCCACCGGCGTATTCCAGGGTCAGGAATTCGGTCTGGAGTTCGCCGGTTTGCAGGGTTTGCAGGCCGAGGTAACGACCCACGCCATATTCCTCGTGCACGACCGGGGCGCCACTGGTTAGTTCGGCCAGGTTGCGTACGATGCTGTCGGTGTCGCGCTGGGCGCGTTGCCGGCGGCGGCGTTGCATGACCTGGCGGCCAAAGATCTGCGGCTCGGCGATGACCGCGATCTTGGGTTCGGCCAGCAACAGGCCGTGTTCCAGTGGGGCGACGGTGATGCCGATCCTGGCCGAGGCATCGAGAAAGGCCTGCCAGGTGTCGAAGGGGCTGGGCTGGATATCGTGGCCGCGCAGCAGCTCGAGCATGGTCTCGCGTCGGCCGGTGGTCTCGGCGACAAACAGGATACGGCCGTCGAAGTCCCCGAGGAAGGCCAGCAGGGTGGCGGCCGGTTCACTGGCGCGGGCGTCGAGGGTCAGTTGCGGCGGCGCCAGGCTGGAAAAATTGCTCCCGCCACTGCGTTCTTCATAGGCGAAGTGCTGTAACTCAATGCGGGTAAAGCCCTTGCACCTGGCAAACACCTCTTCCACACCGAGGAAGATATCGATGGGCGGCAGGATCGGCCGTGACACATCATGGCGGTGCTGTTCATAGCGTGTACCGATGTCCTGCCAGAAGCCCTGCGCGGCCTCTTCGATCCCATTAAGAGTGAGTAGCAGGCTGTTTTGGGGCAGATAGTTAAACAGGCTGTCCAGCTCATCAAAGAACAGCCGTAGATAATATTCGATGCCCGGTGAGGCATTGCCGTTGCTGATGTCCTTGTAGACGATGGACCGTGACGGGTCGCCTTCAAAGCGGGCACGGTAGGTCTGACGGAACTGGGAGATGGCCTCTTTGTGGAGGGGAAATTCCCGAGCGGGCAACAACCGGATCTGCTCGGTCTTCTCCAGGGAACGCTGGGTCTCGGGATTAAAGGTGCGGATGGTCTCGATCTCGTCATCGAACAACTCGATGCGATAGGGGTGGCTGCTGCCCATGGGGAACAGGTCCAGCAGGCTGCCGCGGATGGTGAATTCACCGTGCTCCATGACCGTTGCCACATGCCGGTAACCGCCGTTATCCAGGCGCAGACGCATTTCCGCCAGGTCCAGTCGCTGACCGAGTTCGAGAAACAGGCAATGCTGATCCAGGAAGGCCCTGGGGCTGACCCGTTGCATGAGGGTCTGCACCGAGACCACCAGGATGCCGCGTTTCAGGCGCGGCAGTTGATACAGGGTCGCCAGTCGATCCGAGATGATGTCCTGATGGGGCGAAAAGACGTCATAGGGCAGGGTTTCCCAATCGGGGAAGGTCAGCAGGGGGATGTCCGACCCTTTAATATAGAAGCGGATCTCGTCTTCCAGGCGCTGGGCGGTGGTGCTGCTCTCGGTGACCACGATCAGCAAGCCGGCATGCTGTTGTGCGGTTTGCTGGATGACCAGCCCGAAGCCACTGCCATACAGGTGTCCCCAGCGATGGGTGAAACCGGGTTTTTCGGCATAGCGGGGCTTGAGAATGGAGATCAGGTCGGTATCGGTCATGGCGGCCATTGTGCAGTAAAAAGTCGCACATTCTAACGGTAATGGTGGCCGGGATGAACCCGCCCAGACAGGCGGTTGGTGAATATCTCTAGAAATGCACCAGCAGATTTACAAAGGGCCCGGTAAAATTGAGTTCACCGGCGACGGTCGCAATCTGGTCGAGATTGACGGTCGAACTGCGATAACCGGCTTCGATACCAAGATGGAAGGCCGTTTCATACCTGATCCGGGTATTGGTCTGGCTGATCTCGCTGTCACCGGCAAAGGTCTGGATTTTATCGACACTGATGCTGAGGCCGCTGCGCGGAATCATCACTGCCAGCATCGCATAGGCGGTAGGCAGGGTTTCCTCAATGTGCAGGGTATTGCGCACACCGCCCGAGGTAACCGATATTTTGCCGTCGAGCTTTTTGACGCCGAGGCCGAGGTCAAAGCTGACAATCCTGTCGAGTAATTGATAATAAAACACGGCATCATCTTCATCCCAGCGTAGTTCGCTGCTGATGGCCGTGCCGTTGCTATAGGCAGTTCCCGCAAAACTAAACTCACTGCTGGCGCTGACGGTTTTGTCTCCCTTGTTGATGACGGAGTACCGACTGAGCCTGATGTTGGGGACAAAGGGCAAGGGATGTTCCACGGCAAGATAGAAAAAGCCGGACAGGTCATTACCGAACCCAAAGTCTCTGTCTGTCTCGGCACGCGTGCCCTGGTGGGTAATGTGACCCTCCGCCGTCGGGTTCCAGACCCCCGCGCCTGCCTGAACCCCAATAAAGGCGGCCATGGCGGTTGGGAAATAACTGCACAGGATTAAAACGCATAAAAAGCGGAATCCGTGCTGACGTGTTGAGATAGCTTCCATGTTCTGCTCTGAGATAATGGGTGATTTGCGGGTTTTGCA
>JAHEDB010000463.1 GCA_024641465.1 Chromatiales bacterium
GGCGTGTCATGGCCTGATACAGTCCGCCGGGACCGATGGCCTTGCCGCTGACGGCCTCCATCGGCAAATGCACCATCACGTCCTTGTTCAATAGCCACGCCTGCCGGGCCAGTTCATCGGCATAGGGAGAATGGGGTAGAAAGGAACAGCTCAGGGCGTAGGGACTGTGGACGGCACGCATGCTGTCCCGGTAGCGGTAACCCAGATCGTCGATGATGATACTGATGAGGGCATTTGTTTGGGGGGGCGGTGGGCTATCGGCCCACACAGGGGCACACAGGAACAGACTGATCACCAACCATCGTCGCATTCGTCGCCTTTCGCTTTGTTATTATTTTGCAGCTGCCATCACGGCAGCTGCAAAATGTCTTATTGGCGCCCACCGCTTGATGGGCGCAGGCGTTTATCTATTTTTTGTGGCTCATCAGGCGCATCGCCTTCAGCATATTCAGGGCCTCGTACAGGGCGTAATCCTGCTTGGCGAGGCTGATGCGATCATCCTTGGACTGCTTGCCACCGACCTTCTTTTTCTTGTCGGTGTCATTGGTCAGGTGTTTGCTCAGATTGGCTTCCTTGACCCGTTCGATATCACTAGCGTCCTTGTTTTCAGAAATCTTGAGGTTGTCCAGCACCACATCCGGCTCGATACCCTCGGCCTGAATGGAACGACCGGACGGGGTGTAGTAACGGGCGGTGGTGAGTTTGATGGCGGTGTTATTGCCGAGCGGCACCACGGACTGAACGGAACCCTTACCGAAGGTCTTTTCACCCATGATGATGGCCCGTTTGTGATCCTGCAGGGCGCCGGCGACGATCTCCGAGGCCGAGGCCGAGCCGGCATTGACCAGCACCACGAGGGGTACGCCGTCGGTGTAATCCACGGGGGTGGCCTGGTGTTTCAGTTCCGTGTTGTCACCGCGGCCCTTGACGCTGACGATGTTGCCCTTGGTGATAAAGGTGTCGGAGACTGACACGGCGGTGTCCAGCAGTCCGCCGGGGTTATTGCGCAGGTCGAGCACCAGCCCGTATAGCTTGTCCTTGCTTTCCTTTCGGAGCTCCTTGATGGCGGCGCGTAGTTCCTTGGTGGTGCGTTCCTGGAACTGGGAGATGCGTACATAACCATAACCTGTATCAAGACTGCGGCTTCGCACACTCTTGACGCGGATCTTGTCGCGCTTGACGGTGATCTTCATGGGTTTGTCGGCGCCTTCGCGTACCACCAGCAGGTCGATGGCAGTGCCCGGTTTACCGCGCATGATCTTCACCGCCTCGTCCAGGCTCATGCCCTTGACCGGGGTTTCGTCGAGGCGAATGATCAGGTCACCGGCCTTGATGCCGGCCTTGTCGGCGGGGGTGTCATCGATAGGAGAGATGACCTTGACGAAACCGTCTTCCATCCCGACCACGATGCCGAGGCCGCCGAACTCACCCGAGGTGCCGACGCGCAGTTCTTTATAAGAGGCGACGTCCAGATAAGTCGAGTGGGGATCGAGCCCGCTCAGCATGCCGCGAATCGCGTTCTCCAGCAGGGTCTTGTCGGGGATGTCCTCGACATAGTTTTCCTTGATCTTGCCAAATACCTCACTCAAGGTACGAATGTCTTCCAGGGGGATGGTGCGGGTGTCTTCCCGTTTGGCGAACACGTTGCCACCGAGGGTCAGCGCGACACCGAAAATCAGACCGGTCAATATCAGAATAGCCTTGCGCGTAAATACATTCATTCCTGTTATCCTGCGAGGTATAAAAAAAATATGTGAATATTGTTATAAGTCAGTGATATTACAGCAAATGATATTCACTAACACCCTTTTTTGTCTGGCGCCGGATGCCCCGTCAGGAACGTCTTGACTGGCGGCACCAGTTAACCGGATTGGTCGGCTTGCCCTTGTGACGGATTTCAAAGTACAGGCCACTGTGTGTGTGACCACCGGTGTTGCCAATGGTTGCGATGGCCTCGCCGGTCTCGACCCAGTCACCGGTTTCCTTGGTGAGACTCTGATTGTTGCCATACAGACTCATATAGCCGTTACCGTGATCGATGATTAATAGTAGACCATATCCACGTAGCCAGTCGGCATAGGCCACCCGGCCATGCGATACGGCATGCACTTCCTTGCCTTCCTTTGCCTTGATGATGA
This sequence comes from Chromatiales bacterium, assembly GCA_024641465.1. Taxonomy (GTDB): domain Bacteria; phylum Pseudomonadota; class Gammaproteobacteria; order UBA6429; family Thiohalophilaceae; genus JAHEDB01. The sequence continues at coordinate 2,139 of JAHEDB010000463.1, forward strand.
TGCCATTCCAGTGCGCCGTGCTGCCGCCGCGTTTTTGTCCGAACAGGCGTTGTACGTTACCGGCCGCGGGCCAGCTGAGTTTGCCCTTCAGGCTGTGAAAGGGTTGTTTGGTCTTTTGATCGAGCAGCACATCGGGCATGACCTGCTCGATGCCCTTGAGCAGCTTCTGTAATTGCTGTTCGTCCTTGAGCAGGCGGTCCAGCGAGCTGGTCTTGTCGGTCAGTTGGCGATTGAGACTGGCCAGCATCAGGCTGCGCTGTTTCGAGTCGGCCTCGAGCGCGGCCTTTTTTGTCTGGCGATAGTCGCGTAATTCGGTGAGACGGACTTTTTCGCGTTCGATGTCCTGGCGGTTTTGTTCGACGCGGGCCAAAGCGGTATTGGCGTTGTTGATGAGATCAGTCCGTGAGCGATGAAAATAATCGTAGTAGCGCAGGGTGCGACCGGCCGCCGCCGGATCATCCTGACTCAGCAGAAGTTTCAGGTAGGCCTGCTGGCCGATCAGGTAGGCGGCGCGGACTTGCTTGCCGAGCAGGTGTCG
>JAHEDB010000464.1 GCA_024641465.1 Chromatiales bacterium
TCACAATCAGCGCCACACCGGTGAGTGAAGATGTCATCATGCCGACCCTGTTGAAGGCCTATATCCGGCAGGGGGCGGTAATCTGTGGTGAACCCTATCTGGATGCCGGATTTGGCGTGGCTGATGTGTTTATCCTGATGGATTGCGACAAGATCACCTCACGCTACAAACGGCACTTTATCGATCGGACCTGGGGCTGATATGCCGTCAGAGCGGTCGATTGGCAGGGCCTGTTGGCGTTTAAGCATCCTGACAACACATATCCTGAATGCGTTGTTGCTGATCACTGTCTATCGACTGCGCCATGGCCGGGTCTGGTTTGATACCGAACCCGGTAAGCGCATGGTCCGCTGGTGGACGCAACGTGCCTGCCATATCCTGGCCATTCGCCTGCGGACACAGGGGCAGCCCTGTGTGGTGCAGGATACCCTGTTTGTCGCCAATCATATTTCATGGATCGACATTATCGCCCTGTCGACCCTGCTCGATGCGAAATATATCGCCAAGAGCAATCTGCAACACTGGCCGGTGTTTGGCCGGCTGGCACAGGCCATCGGCACCCTGTTTATCGACCGGGATAAACGTTTTGCGGTGAATGGCGTGATAGAAAACATCCAGCGTGTGCTGGATAACAGTCAAGCTATTCTGGTGTTTGCGGAAGGGACGACGACCGATGGTCAACAGGTCGGCCGCTTTTATCCCGCGCTGTTCAAGTCGGTGAGTGGCTCCAGTCATTTTGTACAGGCGGTTGCGTTGCGTTATCGGCGACAGGGGCAACTGGATAAACTGGCGCCCTATATCGGCGATGATAATTTTGTCATGCATTTATATCGCATCGCGTCACTGCGCGACACCTGCCTGGAAATTATCTTTACTGCATCGTTTCAGCCGCTGATCATGAACCGCTACGATGTGGCAGCGGCGACGCATGAGATGATTGAAAATGTGTTGCAGGGACAGTCTGATATGTCGCTCATCGAGCAAAGGCTGGTTGCATGATAAAGGAATCTCTGATTTATTAAGGTAGGGTGGCGCCCTGTGCACCGTTGGGTTAAATGGTGCGTGGGACGCACCCTACAATATATTGCGCAGACATTCCTTAATTAAACTTCGCGTGTCTTTTACTGGAGACACAACTCCTGAATAAAGTGTCGCAGCAATTTCACCGTCGGCTTGATGGTTTCCAGCAGCAGATATTCATCGGGTTGATGGGCCTGGGCGATCTGGCCCGGACCGAGGATGATGGTCTCCATGCCCAGTTCATTGAGGAAAGGACCTTCGGTGCTGTAGGCGGCGGCCTCGGCGTCATGCCGGGTGAGGCGTTCCGCGGTGGTGACGATTTGACTGTCAAGGGCGGTTTGCATTGGGTTGACACCCTGCATCAGATGATTGATTTCCAGGCTGAGGCCGGTTTGTCGAATGGTATTATTGAGTCTCACGGCCAGCTCTTCCTGTAGTGATGGGATATCCATGCCAGGCAGAGGGCGCAGGTCGATATAGAGTTCACACGCACCGCAGATCCGGTTGGGATTGTCACCACCGTGAATATGACCGAGATTGATGGTCGGATAGGGGACATGGAACAGGGGATCCTGGTGCTGCATTTGTAATTCATTTTGCCAGGCGAGCAGGGTGCCGATCACCTTGTGCATTCCTTCGATGGCATTGTTGCCCAGGGCCGGGTCACTGGAATGACCGGAACGGCCAATGAGCCGAATGCCTTCCATCATCATCCCTTTATGGGCACGCACCGGTTTCAGACTGGTCGGTTCCCCGATGATCGCATACCGCGCCCTGGGTTTGCCCAGCCTGACCAACTCGCGGGCGCCGTCCATGGAGCTTTCTTCATCGGCGGTGGCGAGAATGATCAGGGGTTGTTTGAAGTCTTTGGTGGCGTAACCGCGTGCTGCCTCGATGGCCAGGGCCAGAAAACTTTTCATGTCCGAGGTGCCCAGACCATAGAAACGATGATCCTGTTCGGTGAGTTTGAACGGGTCGTGCTTCCAGCGGCCTTCGTCATAGGGGACGGTATCGGTGTGCCCCGCCAGCACCAGACCGCCCGGGCCCGTGCCGAGGGTGGCGATCAGGTTGGCCTTGTCAGAGTTATTGGGCAGCGGCAGGATTTCGCAGTGAAAGCCCAGCCCCTCCAGCCAGTTGGCCAGCAGGCCGATGACCTTGAGATTCGATTGATCGAGGGAGGGTTTGACACTGCTGATGGAGGGGCAGGCAATCAGCCCCTCCAGCATGGTTTTGAGTGTCGGTGTCGAAGTAGACATAGGACTTCAGTTTGTTGCCGGTGGGTTGGCAACGCGATATTGCAGTCTTACAGGCTGCCGCCACTCCAGCTGCTTTTCTTGTTTGAGCGCAGTTTGGGCAGGACCAGTCCGAGCAGGATACCGATTACCATCACGCCGCCACCGGCAATAAACCAGTCACGGTCAGAACGATCCTTGAGGATCTGGTTTTCCTGGCTGACCAGCTGCATTTCATTGGTGAGGGTGACATTCTTTTCCTTCAGCTCGCGGTTTTCCTTGTCGAGCAGGATGGGTTTGGCGGCGACCTCATTGATATGGCTCATGCGGTCCTGTGCATCCTTGAATTCTTTGCTAATTTTACTGTTATCGCGATTCAGTTTGGCAAGCTCGGCCTTGGCTGCCTTTAGTTCATCGTCACTTG
>JAHEDB010000465.1 GCA_024641465.1 Chromatiales bacterium
GTGGCCGCCGCAGTATTGACTGACATGGCGTCGGTGGCCGGCAACTTAAGCCATTCCAGACCTGCAACGTCATCAAGGACGTAGGAGCCCTGGTCGATCAGGATGGCGTTGGCGGAGTGGGCCATCAGTCCGAGCAGGCCGGTAAAAAGAATTGTTAAGCGTTTTAATTGTGTCATGGGTAACCTCGTATCCTCTAGCAAGCAACTTGCGGCGAAGACAGTACAATTACCGTGCCAAATATATAACTATATGAATTTTATATATATTATTTTGGCGAGTCTGTAAGGCCGAGTTGAATGTGTAAAAATACCTGACATGTAGTGGTGTTTTTGCCTGCCCATCAGGTGGGAGGACAATCCCGCGCGTTTACGTTTGATACTCACATAGAGAGTGTCCGGAAACTGACGCGGGTAACTACTCTTAGAGAAGGGAGATGTCCGGCGCTGCATACTTTTGTCGGATAGTATGTAAACCAATTCATAGCCGAGAGGTCCGAATAGTTCGGATTATGACTCGCTAATTCTCACGCGTTATGACACAGGTAATGACAATGAAAACCACCCGTAAAGCCATGCTTCTCTCCGCCCTGGTCCTGCCCGGCCTGGGGCAATTGACCCTCAAACGATATAAAACCGGCATCGCGCTGATCTGCGCCGTTGTCATCAGTTTTTACCGAATGATGAGTATCGCGATGCAGCAGGCCAATGTCATCGTCGACCAATTGATGTCACAGGGCGGGGCCTTGGACGTTCAGGCCATTGCCAGTCAGGCGTCGGGCGTCCCGGGCAATGCCTCGTATGATTATTATGGATGGATCATCATCGCCTGCTGGGTGATCAGTCTGCTGGATATCTGGCGGGTGGGAAGCATTAAAAAACCGTAGCCTGTATGCAGCGCCAGCAAAATACAGGGGCGAGCCACCAACCTCCCCGGATTCCATTGCATTGCATCCGGGCTACATTGTAAAAGCACAAACTCTTTATTGATGGAGGCACTATGGCCTTTCCCCTTGCAACCGTACTCAGCGCCGCCCCCGGCATTATCTCGGCTGCGGCGGATATCATTAAACTCATTCGCAACCGCAAACCAGTTCAAAGTTCGCTACCGCCAAGCGAGCCTCTGGCGAGCGACCCGCGTATCGAGGAACTGGCCGGCCTGATAGAAAAACAGGCGCTGGTAATCGAAGAACTGGCGCGTAACAACAGCAATCTGGCACTGGCGGTGAGGAACAATCGAATCCTGTCGGTGGTTTCCATCGGCATCGCTATTGTGGCTGTCGGGATTGCATTTTTGGTTTAAGGTCTGAATTCCGTGTCTGGCCCTGTCAGTCTGGCAGGCAAGGTTTAATCAACCTACAATAGCCGCAAATTTAACGGCATCGATAGTGAGTGAGTATGGACAAACAAAATGAATCCCGGGGTTTTCTGCATTGGGTTGGTCGAGTGCAACGCTTCATGGCCATCGAGATCGATTCCGTCAGCACGGCGGAAAAGCTGGTCGCCACCCTCGGCGGTATCATTGGCATCAGCCTGATCGCCTTTATCAGTTTCCAGGTGACTGGCGCCAGTGGCGCGGCACTGATCGTTCCCTCGATGGGGGCCTCGGCGGTGCTGGTGTTTGCCGTGCCTCACGGCAAGCTGTCCCAGCCCTGGGCGCTGATTGGTGGCAACCTGGTATCCGCCATCGTCGGGGTGACGTGTTACAAACTGGTGCCCGACCCTTTCCTGGCCGCCGGCATGGCGGTGGGGCTGGCCATCGGCACCATGCATGTCCTCGGTTGCATTCACCCCCCCGGCGGGGCGACGGCCCTCGCGGCGGTGATCGGTGGTCCGGCGATCAACAGTCTTGGCTATGGTTATGTCATCGCGCCGATCCTGTTGAATGTGTCGATCATCTTTATCGTTGCGCTGGCGTTTAATAATTTCTTCCCCTGGCGACGTTATCCTGCTGCGGCGATGATGCGCTTTACCGATCAAAAACCCGCAGCGGCAAAGGAGGCCAGCGTCGTCGACCGGCACGCGATCGAACAGGCCCTGGCCGACATGGACCTGGTGATGGACGTCACCACGGAAGATCTGCAACGCGTGATTCAGCTGAGTCTCGACCACGCCCGCCACAAACAACTGACCGCGCGACAGATCACGCTGGACCACTTCTATACCAACGGCAAACACGGCCCGGAATGGTCGGTGCGGCGTATCATCGATGAATCGGTCTCGGACGATCCGAAACGCGACATGGTGATCTATCGCGTGGTGGAAGGCAGTGCCTTTAACACCGCCAGCAGTTGTACCCGCGAAGAGTTTGCCCGTTGGGCGGCGCGGGAAGTGTTTGTTAATAAATAATGCCAATTGATAGATATTTTTCACCACGAAGGCGCGAAGACACGAAAAAATAATTACTTGTTTAAGCCTTTTCTTCGTGTCTTCGCGCCTTCGTGGTGAGAATTTAATTAGGAGTCAGGCAGCCGCCGTATCGGTTTAAATTTACCTGCTTTCAGGTAAGAACAATTCCAGCAGGTCATTCAGAAACAACAAACCTTGTTCGGTAGGCCTGATACGGCTGTCATCGACATCGAGCCAGCCCCGGTCGACAGCTTGTTGCAGCGGATTGGCGATGATGTCGAGGGGCAGACCGGTGTGCAGGCTGAACAGACTGGTTTCCACACCATCGGTC
>JAHEDB010000051.1 GCA_024641465.1 Chromatiales bacterium
CGAGGCCGGTCAGGCCTACTATGAGGCCGCCGTGCGTCTGCTGGAACAGGGACAAATGGGACAAATGCAATATATGGTGCGGGTCATTGAGGGCCTGTCGCCGGACAATGCCGAAAAATTGAAACAACGTCTGGTGCGCTAAAGGCAAACCCATCAGCCGCGGAACCAGGTATCGAACATCCTGAACCGGCACACAATGCAGTTTACTTAGAGAGAGATTATATGTCGGATACAGACAAGACGGGTGATGCAGCGGGCGGCAAGACGCCTGATTGCGATAATAAGGACTGCCGTGCGGATCGGTCGCAGCGCATCGCGTCGAAGAGTAAGCGTGATGAGCAGGACAAGACCCTCAACATGGAAGAGTGCATGGGGCGCAGCATAGAGCAACTGTCCACGGCCTTTATGGCCAGCGCCAGGCGTTGGGAGATGATCGTCTATCCCTCGCTGTTCGCCTTTATCGTGCTGGCCGGTTATGGCTTCTTCCTGATCTATAGCCTGGCGTCCAATGTCACCCGCATTGCCGACTCGATGGCCTCGATGACCGAAAACATGCAGCTGGTATCGGTCAATATGAGCAAGGTCACGCAGAACATGGTGCTGATGACCCAGACCGTGGACAGCCAGTCGGCCAGCATGCATGAGATCGTATTCAATATGCGCGGCATGAATACCTCGATGGCGCGCATGAACTATGACATTTCGGTGATGAACAACAGCGTGTCACGACCGATGCAGTTTATGAATTCGTTTATGCCGTGGTAGGCGCAGCAACTAAGGCAGGTGGATTATGTGGGGCACAAATAAACAGTTAGGCAACCGCTTACAGCAACTGGAACAGCACCTGAAGCGTGAAAACCCCATGCTGGTCGAGGCGGTGGGGCGGTTTCGCGAACTCGACAAGGTCGGTCGCCGCATGGGCCTGTTGAATCAGGAGCAATCGTTTGCCACCCAGGTGCCGTGGTGGCCGCTGGTCACCGTGCTGGGGACCTTTTCCGCCGGCAAGTCATCGTTCATCAATCATTACCTGCAACAGGATCTACAGGAGACCGGCACCCAGGCGGTGGACGATAAATTCTCCGTGCTGTGTTTTGCCAGTGACGGGGTGAATCGCGTACTGCCCGGTATCGCCCTCGATGCCGATCCGCGTTTTCCGTTTTATCAAATGGCCGATGAGATCGAGCGCGTCTCACCCGGCGAGCGCTCGCGGGTCGATGCCTATTTGCAACTCAAGACCTGCAACAGTGAGGCCCTGCGCGGCTATATCATGATCGATTCCCCCGGCTTCGATGCCGATGATCAACGCAGCGCGACGCTGCGCATTACCGATCACATCATCGAGATGTCGGATCTGGTGCTGGTGTTTTTCGATGCCCGGCATCCGGAGCCGGGCGCCATGCAGGACACCCTCGAGCATCTGGTCGGCGGCACCATGCACCGTAAGGACTCGAATAAATTTCTTTATATATTGAATCAGATCGATGCCGCGGCGCGGGAAGACAATTCCGAACAGGTGGTGTCGGCCTGGCAGCGCGCCCTGGCGCAGCAGGGGCTGACCGCCGGTGAGTTTTTCTGTATCTACAATCCCGATGTGGCGCCGCCGATCGATAATGAAATGGTACGCCGTCGCTACGAGGCCAAACGCGATGCCGACATGGCGGCGATCAAACAACGGATCCGCCAGGTGCACGTGGAGCGCATCTATCGCATCATCGGCCGCCTGGAAAAGACCGCGCGCGAGATCGAACACGATTATCTGCCGCAACTACGCGGCCTGCTGGATCGCTGGCGGCGCGGTGTATTGTGGCGCGATGCGTTGATCCTTGGCGGTGCGATGAGCCTGGTGTTCGGCCTGCTGCTGGCCGGCGGTGTCTTGCAGGGCCAGGCGGTCGGCCCGGTTGCGATGCTGGTCAAGGGCTGGCACACCGTGACGGCTGGCCTGTGGGGAAGCATCGGGACCGGCTTGGTTATTTTGCTGCTGGGTTTGATGGTGCACGCCTATGCACGCCATGCCGCGGCGCGGCGCGTGCTGGTCTATATGACCAAACATAGCAGTGATGCACATCGCCGTTATCTCACGTCGGCCTTCAATAAAAATATCCGACCCTGGCATAGCATCTTCCGTCCCGAACCGGTGGGCTGGAATGGCTGGACCCGGCGTCGTCTGCATGCGCTGATCGCCGTGGCCGACAGTTACATACAGCGCCTGAATGATCGATTTACACAACCCTCCGGTGAGCAGTACAGCGCGACCACAGCGGAGACACAACCGGATTTATCAACGGTGGATTTTGCAGCCGAGCAGGCAGACACAGAAAAGGTCGCGGTATAGGCCGGCTCGAGTTGCGGGGCAATTTATAATTTATTTTTGAGGGCAGCGGGAGAAAAGTCATGACAGACGAAACACAGACAACAGCATCAGCAACAGAACAGACAGACAAGGCGGTGAAAAAACCGGCGAAAAAGCCCGGCGAAGCCGCCACTGAAAAAACCACCGAGCCAATGGCTGCTCAGTCCGCCGAGACAGCGGGCAACAGTGCCGATAAACGCGCGCGCCTGGTCAATAAACTGAAGGCCCTGGGCATGCTGCCGGGGGCAAAGGCGGCGGCCGGCGAGAGTGGCGCGCCATCATCTTCGCGTCTGCCTGCATGGTTATCACCCCAGGTGTTGGCAGTGACTGCCGGGGCCGGTGTGTTCGCACTCCTGTTCTGGTCGCTGAATAATGAAAAACAAAACGCGGCGTCACAGGTGGCGGCATCGGCGCCGCCGATGTATGCACCGTATAATCCCTATGCGATGACACCACCGCCGGTCATGCCGTATGCGCCCCCGGCGGCGCAGAATGAAACCGCCGCATCGACTCAGGCCGTTGCACCGGCAACGGCGCAGCAGCCGACCTATGCAGCGCCACCGGTCTATGCGCCACCGCCAGGCTACGCCATGCCGTATCCGCCGCAGGCTATGCCGCAGCAACAGGCGCAGGATAGTGTTGCCGCCAACCAGCAGGCTAATCCGGCGACAACGGCACAGCCCGCTTATCCGCCACAGGCCTATTATCAGGGGCAGTATGCATATGGCTATCAACCGTCGATGCAGTTTGGTTTCAACGGTTATATGCAAGGTCAGGGTCAGGGACAGGGTCGGGGCTATGGTGCACCTTCTTACTATGGGTATGCGCCACCGCCACCGGCCTATGGTTATGGCTATGCGCCTTATGGCGGACCGCGTGCTTATCCCTATCCACCGGCACCGGCAGGTCAGCGATAAGAGATAAATAAGAGAGTGAGGTCCGGCAACCCGAGCGTGGTTGCCGTGACCCCCGGTATGTCTGATGTAACGGGGAGGCACTGATGGCTACACTAAAAAATATTTTTTCGATCCTTGGTGTGTTGACGCTGGTGATGTTGCTGGTGTTGCTCTTCAAGCTCGAACCGGCAATGCAACGCCTGCGCGGTTTTGATGAACTGGCCATACCGGTCTACACGAAACTGGTGGAACAGATCCTCGCCACCGGTAACGCGGCCGAGGCCACGGTGTGGAAGGCGAAGGTCAACGATAGCCTGAGCGCGGAAGACGTGGAACAGGTGTTGCGCAACGTCGCCAATGAACACAACATCAAGAACGTCGGTGAATTGCCCCTCTCCAAACAGGTCGAGGCGATGACCGGACAGCCGTTTCGTTTTATGAAGATCTATATGTTCTGTAATGCCATGACGGCGGCGAAGATGGTGGATTATAGCGATGCCTATTCGGCCTACCTGCCGTGTCGCGTGACCCTGTTGCAGGACAAGCAGGGTAAATTCTGGTTGTACACCCTGAATATGGATCTGATGATCCATGGTGGCACACCCTTGCCACCGGAGCTGAAAAAAGAGGCCCTGCGGGTTAAATTTATTATGCAGGATATTCTCAGACGAGGTGCGAGTGGTGAATTTTAACCATCTGGCCGAGGAGTGGGCGATTGAATAAACAGCTTGAACAATTACAGGCCGAACTGGCGGCAGGTGAACCCGAGTTGGAGCAACTGCTGCAAGGCCTGCATCGGCTCGACCGGGCGGCGTGGCGCATGAATCTGTTAAAGCACAATGATTCCATGCTTGAACATTTGTATACAGGTGAACAGCCGGCGAGCATCAGTCCGGATGAGCCGGTGCCGGCCATGGCGAGTCGGCAGTTGACGACTGCTCTGACGGATATGATCGACAGGCTGGAGCAGCATGTCGGTTGGGTGATGCAGGCGATGAATCGCTGGTGCCTGAGCGTGCTGGCCTGGGAGCTTGGCCTGCTTGTCGTGCTCACCGGGCTGGTTATGGTGCTGGCGACCGTGGTCGGGCAAGGTCCGGCCTGGCCGGTATTGCAGCAGTGGTGGGCCGAGTTGCTGGCCCGACCGATAAGTCTCACCGTCTATAGCGCGTTGTTATTGATCATTGCCGCGGCGGTGCATTACCGACTGCGTAAGAAAATCGCCGCCGCTATCGCCATGCGTTTAGATGAAATGGAACCGTTTGATACGCCGCGCGCCTTTTTGAAAAACACCCGCATCTGGCACAGCATCTTTCGCCCCCAACCCGTGGGCTGGGCCGGTCGCGCCCAGGAGCAGTTGAATGGGCTGCGCAGGCAACTGAACGACACGATGGCGCATACCACTCAGGTTTAGGTAAATCCTCCCCGATAGAAAAAAACCGGCCAGGCCGGGATTTTTATAGTGTGCAATTTTGTGTGTCGTTATTGGTCAACAAGCTGCTAGCGTGTTGGCCAACGGCTCGGGCAGCACCTGGACGCTGACGGTTTCGGCCAGGACACGGCTGATTATTGCAGCAATATGGTCATTATTACCGCTGGTCAAATATCGGACGGTGCCTGCTGACAGAGGCGCTGCCAGCAGTTGTTGTTCCTGTAATTTATTTTTGAGCTGCTGCGCCACCGCCCGTCCGGTTTCAATGATCGAAATGTCGGCGCCGACGACTTCGACGATCTGTGGACGTATCAGCGGGTAGTGGGTGCAACCCAATACAATTGTGTCTGAACCGGCGGCCAGTAGGGGGGCAGTAAATTGCTCGATCAACCGGCGTGTTTGTTCCGAGGTAAATTCACCCGCCTCGATCTGTTCCACCAGGCCCGGGCAGGGCTGGCTGACCACTTTGACATTGGCCGCATAGCGATGTAACAGGCTGGTAAATTGCTGGCTGGTGAGGGTGTTTTCCGTTGCGAGTACACCCACCACGCCTGTCAGGGTGGCGGCGATGGCGGGTTTGACTCCGGGTTCCATGGCGATGATCGGGATGCTGAATTGCTGGCGCAGGGTCGTGGCGGCGGCGGCCGTGGCGGTATTGCAGGCGATGACGATGGCCTTGGCGTTTTGCCCCAGCAGAAACTGGCTCAGGTCGTGGCAGCGCTGACGAATAAATTCCAGTGGTTTATTGCCGTAGGGGGCGAAGGCCGAATCGGCGATATAGATCAGGTCTTCGTTAGGCAACAACTCGCGGATCTCGCGCAGTACGGACAGACCACCTATCCCGGAGTCAAAAATACCAATGGGTTGTGTATTGTGCATGGGGCAAAACGGCTACCAGCTGACGAGATGGTCTTACTTTACCCAGCTTGAACCGGGCTGACAATCTTAATCACCGATTCGTGAAGCGCGACGGGTGTGTGCTGTTAGCGTGGTGTGACTATGTGCGCTAGCCCTTGGCGATCTGCCTGGATTCCACTATGGGCAGGTCATCCTCACTGATGGATACCCTGTTGCGGCCATGATTCTTGGCGTGATACAGGGCGTCATCGGCCCGTTTGGCCAGGCTGTGTATGTCGTCATCATTGCGCAGGGTGGTGAGCCCGATACTCAGGGTTGTCTTGCTGTCACCGATTTGCACGGCCAGTAGCTCGTGAATCCTGCGAATTTTTTCACAACTGGCGGTTGCCTGAGTCAGGTCGGATTCAGTGAAGATAATGGCGAATTCATCACCACCGAGGCGAAATATATAATCACTCTGCCGGGTATTGCTGCTCAGTTCATAGGCGAAGGACTTGAGGGTAAGATCGCCCTCTTCATGTCCAAAGGTATCGTTAACCAGCTTGAAGTGGTCCAGGTCGATCATCGCCAATGACAGGCTTCGGCCATAGCGTTTGGCGCGTTCGATCTCGACGGGCAGGGTGGCATTGAATGCCCGCCGGTTGCGTAGTTTTGTCAGCGTGTCCGTGAGGGTTTGGGTGCCCAGAAAAGAGATCTTTTGGTCGGCCTTTTTGCGTTGAATTACCATGATGGCCGTGGCAACGATAATGACGATTGCCAGTGCCCGGTTGATCAGCACGGCATGCATGGCGCTGACGGTAGCGGGCGAGAGGAAAAAACCGATGATGGTCAGCACAACCCCGGCAATGGTTACAAGATAGGTGGCCAGGTAGGTGCCGGACCATAAGGTTACCATTACCACCAGGCCATAGGGTGTGCCGGCCGCAACGCCCAGGGGCAGAAGCAGATCCATGATGAAGATGCCAAGGGTAAACAGAACGATAACTGCATTAATTATATGGTTCATTACTGCTCACTACAAATGATTAAAGAATTGTAGTTCATTCTGTGCGGGGAGAAGAGATTAAGTCGTGGAGTCGGTCTAGGCAGGGATTGTTAAATTACGTGTCTACCGCTGATGCGGAGTTACTGGCCGTAATATTTTATAATTAGCGACTGTGTCGTGACATCATTGTTTGTTAAAGAGGACGTGCGCGCCCAATCCGCCAGGCCTGTCCGTCTGTGTCGGGTTCAGCGTCGTCGTTATACAGGTGGGCGCGTGTCAACGGAATGTCATTCACGGCCTCGCGACTGAAGAGGATCTGGTATAACTCCGCGCCGCCCTGCTGGAAGGTGGCGATGGAGGCGGCCAGGTAGAGCCGCCAGGTGCGGACGAACTCGGCATCGAACATCCGGCGTATTTTGTCTTCCTGCTGGTTAAAGCGTTGCAGCCAGTGTTCGATGGTTCTGGCATAGTGCAGGCGCAGGTTTTCCACATCCATGATCGAAAAGCCCCGTGGCTCAAACACACCCATCATCTCGCGCAGGGTCGGCGCGTAACCGCCGGGAAAGATGTGTTTCACCAGCCAGGGATTCATGGCGCAGGCCTCGGTCTGGCCGATGCTGTGCAGCAGGCCGCGGCCCTTGTCGGTCAGGCTGTTGTCGATCACCCCGCCGAGAGTTTTGTAATGTGCGGTGCCGACGTGCTCCAGCATGCCCACCGAGGTAAAGACATCAAACCGGCCGCTGATGTTGCGGTAATCATCTTCTATAAAAGTAACCTGTCCGTCCAGCCCAAGTCGTTTGGCGCGGGCGGTGGCCTCGACGATCTGTTCATGAGAGACGTTATAGGCCCTGACCTTGACGCCGTAATAGCGCGCCATGTGGATGGCCAGGGCCCCCCAGCCGCAACCCGCATCGACCACGGTCTCGCCGGGTTGCAGGCGGAGTTTGCGGCAGACGTAATCGAGCTTGGCGCGTTGCGCCTGCTCGAGTGTCGCCGTCGGGCCGGGAAAATAGGCGCAGGTATACACCAGGTCTTCGTCCAGCCACAGCTTGTAAAAGTCATTGCCGATGTCGTAGTGGTGGTGGACATTATCGCGCGATTGTTGATAGGTGTTGTTGCGCCGACGCCGGATGCCTTCGACGACATAGCGATTGAAGAAACTCATCTTGTGCAGCGCCGGGCGGGCGCGATAGATCGCCAGCATAAACGCCACGATATCACCGACTACCTCGATGTTGCCTTTGGCATATTCCTCACCAAAACGCAGCGCCGGGTTGCTGATAAACAACCAGAGTGCACGGCGGGTGTGGATGATGATGCCCAGTTCCGGCGTGACGTCGGGTGGATTGACCCGGCTGCCGTCCGGTAACTGAATGAAGATCGGCACATGATTGAGGGCACGCAGGATCTGCCGGACCAGCCACGTCTCCAGCGGCAAAACGTCATGACGGGTACTGCCTTGAGAATTGTTTGTGATACGGGTGGTTTCCTGTGCCGGCCCGTTAAGCATAACGTCTATTTCCTGGTTATCCATGTCATCGTCTGTTTATATCTGAGTGATTTAGATCTTGTCGCGGCACACGCTGATGGCAACGCTCGATTCGGTCACCGCACTGCGCCCGGTATAGACGAAGATCGTCAGCCAGATGGCTTGCAGGAAGATGATCATCGCCGGTTGCCACAGCAGGCTCAGCCCACTAAATAGATCGGGTGTCGGATAGGGGACTTCACTGATGAAAAAGCCGATCGCCACCGCATACACCGTCGACAGGATGGCCATCACCTGATAGGCGGAGAGCTTACCCTGACCACGATAATCGGCGCGCAGTGTCTCGGAGTAGAGGCGCCACAGCTGGGTCACCAGCATGGTCATGATGAAGGTCGCGAGGTACAGCTTGTTGAGGAACAGCCAGGCGCCGAGCAGGGCGGTGGCGACATACAGCATGGCGGTCAGGCCCTGCACCGGCAGGACCTTGATGCCTTCCATGTTACTGGCATAGGCGATCTTCTTGGTGTTACCGAGAAAGGTGAAGGCCCAGCGATCAAATGTCTGCTGTGCCCGTGGCGAGCAATCCGCCAGCGGTTTGCCGTAACAACAACCAAAGCTGATGCAGGCCAGACGGCCCAGGCCTTCACCCACGGCATAGATGACGCTGATCGCCGCCAGCGCAGGCATGAAGGCGATCTGTTGTGACAGGTTCTGGGCCAGGGTCTGGTTGAGGCCCCAGATGATCACCGGGATCACCAGCACGCCGACAAAGAAGGCGGCGGCGACGGAGAAGGTGTGACGTTTCTTTTCGACGATCTGCGCGATCACGCTGGAGGCCGGTACACAGACCAGCAGGATCAGACAGACCAGGGCGAAGATCAGCATCACCGGGATGTGAATTGAGCCGAGCAGGACAAACAACAGGGCGACGGAAATGATATAGGCGGTGGCGGTGATCAGGCCGTAATAGGTCAGATTGAGCCCGCGCCAGCGGCCATCCGCGCCCTTCATGAACGGGATAGTGGCGAGGATCTGCCAACGCTCGCCGGGCAGGGTGCGAAAGCCCCACGCGAGGATGGCGGTGAACAGGACTCCCAGGACCAGGATAAAGATGATGGCGGACATGATGTTGACTCCATATAAAATTAACAATTCATTGCTCAGGCGTAGCGGGTCGAGTGGCCGATGGTCGAACGGACCCTGACCTCGGTCTCCACCAGTTGCCGGCCAAAGCCGAGGGAAAAGCGACTCACGGCCGTGCTGTTGTGCATGTTGTCGAGCAGGTCCTGATCGAAGCGACAACGTCCCGCCTGGAACAGCAGCACCACGGTGCTGCTGCCCGGACGAAACAGACTCTTCGGCGCGCCCTGCTTCACAAAACGTCTGACGAGATCGCTTTGTGGTGAGTCGTATTTCTCAACGCTGTATTGCTGCACGATATCGCCGATCATCAGCGCCACCACCTCGATCATCGCCACCAGGCCGACGCCGCTGCCGCCCGGCACGTCGGTATTGATAATGGTGACGACGCGTTTGTTTTTGGAATAGGGCGTGGCAAGGCTGACCACGATGTGCGGATTACACGAGTGGTAGGCGCCGTCGATCTCATAAAGGTCCATCACCTGCCCGGCGACCGGGCTATGGTTATAGTGGTATTTATCCGGGGTGAGGCGAAACACTGCGTAGTCACCGCCGTCGAAGGCGGACAACCATTGACGTTTGTCGGTGCTGAGCAGTTCTTCGAAGTGAAAAAACTTTTCCTTGATGAATAGCGCCGACTGTTGCGGCAGCGAACCGAACAGCACCCTTGCGTCGGCCGGTGAGACTACCGTATGGGGTAGATCGCTCATCGGGCGG
>JAHEDB010000466.1 GCA_024641465.1 Chromatiales bacterium
CAAACAGGAAGGCCAGATCATTTTATTCATCGATGAACTGCACACCATGGTCGGCGCCGGTAAGGCCGAGGGTGCGCTGGATGCCGGTAACATGCTCAAGCCCGCCCTGGCGCGCGGTGAATTGCACTGCGTCGGTGCCACCACCCTGGATGAATACCGGCAGTACATCGAAAAGGATGCGGCGCTCGAACGCCGTTTCCAGAAGGTGCAGGTCGACGAACCGACGGTGGCCGACACCATCGCCATCCTGCGTGGCCTGAAGGAAAAATACGAGGTCCATCATGGCGTGGACATCACCGACCCGGCGATCGTCGCGGCGGCCATGTTATCGCATCGCTATATCACTGGTCGGCAACTGCCGGACAAGGCCATCGATCTTGTCGATGAGGCCGCCAGTCGTATTCGTATGGAGATCGATTCCAAACCGGAATCGATGGACAAGCTGGATCGTAAACTCATTCAGTTAAAGATTGAACGCGAGGCCCTTCATAAAGAAACCGATGAGGCCTCCAAGATGCGTCTGGAAAATCTCGAGACTGAGATCAACAAACTGCAAAACGAATACAACGGCCTGGAGCAGGTCTGGAATTCGGAAAAGGCCGCCCTGCAGGGCTCGCAACACATCAAGGAAGAGCTGGACCGCGCCCGCCAGGATCTGGAAACCGCACGTCGTGCCGGTGACCTGGCGCGTATGTCGGAATTACAGTATGGCCGTATCCCCGAACTGGAAAAACAACACGAGCTGGCCTCCAAGGCCGATGTGAAAGACACCAAGCTGTTACGCAACTCGGTAACCGAGGAAGAGATCGCCGAGGTGGTTGCCAAGTGGACCGGTATCCCTGTGTCAAAAATGCTCGAAGGTGATCGCGATAAATTGCTGCGCATGGAAGATGCATTACACCAACGCGTGGTAGGACAAAACGAGGCGGTGAAGGCCGTGGCCGATGCCATCCGTCGTTCCCGCGCCGGGCTGTCGGATCCCAATCGGCCCAATGGTTCCTTCCTGTTCCTTGGCCCCACCGGGGTGGGTAAGACCGAATTGACCAAGGCGCTGGCTGATTTTCTATTTGATACCGATGAGGCCATCGTGCGCATCGACATGTCAGAATTCATGGAACGACATTCCGTGGCCCGGCTGATCGGTGCACCGCCCGGTTATGTCGGCTATGAAGAAGGCGGTTACCTGACCGAGGCCGTGCGACGCAAACCTTATTCCGTGGTACTGCTGGATGAAGTTGAGAAGGCCCACCCGGATGTATTCAATATCTTATTACAGGTGCTGGATGACGGTCGTCTGACCGATGGCCACGGTCGCACCGTGGATTTTCGTAACACGGTCATTGTGATGACCTCTAACCTCGGTTCACAACAGATCCAGGAACTGAGTGGTGAAGATAATTATGAAGCGATGAAACAGGCCGTGATGCAGATCGTCGGTGGCCACTTCCGTCCCGAGTTCGTCAACCGCATCGATGAAGTGGTGGTGTTCCATCCCCTCGGTCGGGAACAGATCCGCTCTATCGCCAATATCCAGTTCCAGTACCTGCGGCATCGCCTGCAGGACCGTCACATGGATATCGAACTGAGTACGGCTGCCCTCGACAAACTCGGCGAGGCCGGATTCGATCCTGTCTATGGTGCTCGTCCCCTCAAACGGTCCATCCAGGCGCAGGTGGAAAATCCCCTTGCGCAGGAGATCCTCTCAGGTCGTTTCCTGCCGGGTGATGTGATTACGGTAGATGTGGAAGGTGACAAACTGGTGTTTGGTAAATCCGCGACCCGCGCCTCGGCCGCGTAAATGTTTTCAAGGTAGACTCCCCCTCTTAACGCCCCGCAAGGGGCGTTTTTTTGTCCCCTCGTTGGGAAAGCGTTCGAGTTCAAACAAGGCTGCGTTCTCTCCCTGAAAAAAAACAGCCCCGCTATAGAGCGGGGCTGTCGACAAGTACCTGTTAATTTAGTTTGCGTAGTACAGATACAGATAGGGCTGGAACAGACGTGAACGAATTAACTGCTTGGTATAAGGCAGGTGCTGGTAATAACGCCAGCCATCTTTATCATCGTCGGTGATCTGACCGTCATGATTCAGATCCAGCGGTCCTTGCAGATAAAAATCCACTTTGGGTTGACCGACAAACCCTTGCCAGATATTACGGACATGTTTGTAACCCGCGGCAGTTAGCAGGTTGGCCGCCAGCACACTGCGATGACCGGTCCGGCACAGCGTGTAGATCGGTCTATCCTTATCCCCTATTGCTTGTTCCACCGCAGCGACAAAATCCGCGTCAGGCTGCGGGGTTTTTGGGCCGGGCCCGGCGCAGGCGCCATCGGGGGTCATTGTTGAACAATCCTGTACGATGAATGGATACGGGATGTTATAAGCCCCTTTGGGATGACCGGCGACGTATTCCGGAATACTGCGTACATCCAAAATGACGGGACGCTTGTGGCCATGTTCGTGGCGCTCATCGTCGGATTTGGCAACTGCATCCAGGTAGGCTTCCGCCGCGCTGATTTCAGATTCATAGTTGCGTGGCAATTCATAGCGGTTTGACAACAATGGGGTATCGCCGGCAAACGCGATATTCATACCGGCTGAACTCAATAGCAATCCAGTTGCGATGGCTGAGAGTGAAAGCACTTGTAGTATTTTTCTTTTCATTATGACTCCTCCTC
>JAHEDB010000052.1 GCA_024641465.1 Chromatiales bacterium
TCAGCGGGGTATTGATCATGATCTCCGCCACCAGGGTCCGGCCCTGACCGTCGGGGGTAGGGATGAGCTGTTGCGCGACTACCGCCTTGAGATTGAGCGACAGATCCATCAACAACTGCGAGCGGCGGTCTTCCGGGAAAAAGTTGATGATCCGATCCATGGCCTGGTTGGCGTTATTGGCGTGCAGGGTTGCCAGACAGAGGTGACCGGTCTCGGCAAAGGCGATGGCGTGGTCCATGGTCTCGCGGCTGCGGATCTCACCGATCAGGATTACGTCCGGCGCCTGACGCAGGGTGTTTTTCAGCGCCACCTCAAAGGTATCTGTATCCAGTCCGACCTCACGCTGGGTGATGATACAACCCTCGTGGTGGTGGATAAATTCGATCGGGTCCTCAATGGTGATGATGTGGCCAGAGCTGTTCTTATTGCGATAACCGATCATCGCCGCCAATGAGGTGGACTTACCGGACCCGGTGGCGCCGACCATGATCACCAGACCGCGCTTGGTCATGACAAACTCTTTCAGAATGGATGGCAGATTCAGTTCTTCAATCGTCGGGATGGTGGTTTCGATCTTGCGCAACACCATGCCGGCGTTATTGCGTTGCTGAAAGGCACTGACACGAAAGCGGCCGATACCCGAGGCCGAAATCGCAAAGTTGCACTCCATGCTTCTTTCAAATTCCTGTTTTTGCGCGGCGCTCATCACGCTGTAGACGATCTCGCGCGCCTGGTTGGGCGTCAGGGTCGTCTGGGTCACCGGCGTGATCTTGCCGTTGATCTTCAGGCTCGGCGCCACGCCGGCGGTAATAAACAGGTCTGAGGCCTGTTTATGCACCATTAACTTCAGTAACGATTCAAAATCCATAATCCGGTCTCTTGGCCACGCTTATATAAAGGTATCTTTATTGGCCGCCTTGTGGCGTGCGGTCTGCTTGCTGATGATGCCCTTGGCGACCAGATCCTGCAAACACTGATCCAGGGTTTGCATGCCCTTGCCCTGACCGGTCTGGATCGCGGAATACATCTGCGCCACCTTGTCTTCGCGGATCAGGTTACGGATCGCCGGGGTACCGATCATGATCTCGTGCGCGGCGATACGCCCGCCACCGACCTTCTTCAACAGGGTTTGCGAGATCACCGCGCGCAGCGATTCCGATAACATGGAGCGGACCATTTCCTTTTCCGCCGCGGGGAACACATCGATGATACGGTCGATGGTCTTGGAGGCCGAGGAGGTGTGCAGGGTGCCGAGCACCAGGTGGCCGGTTTCCGCCGCGGTGAGGGCCAGGCGAATGGTCTCCAGGTCGCGCATTTCACCGACCAGGATGATATCCGGGTCTTCACGCAGGGCGGAGCGCAGGGCCTCGCTGAACCCGAGGGTGTCGCGGTGCACCTCGCGCTGATTGACCAGGCACTTTTTACTCTCATGGACAAATTCAATCGGGTCTTCGATGGTGAGGATGTGGGCGTATTCCGACTCGTTCTTGTAATTCAGCATCGCCGCCAGGGTGGTGGATTTACCCGACCCGGTCGGGCCGGTCACCAGCACCAGGCCACGCGGCACATCGACGATCTCCTTGAACACCGGTGGGGTGCCCAGTTCTTCCAGCGACAGGATCACGGAGGGGATGGTCCGGAATACCGCGCCCGCGCCCCGGTGGTGGTTAAAGGCATTGACGCGGAAACGGGCCAGGTCCGGGATCTCGAAGGAAAAATCGGTTTCGTAGAATTCTTCAAAGTCCTTGCGCTTTTTGTCGTTCATGATGTCATACACCAGCCCGTGCACGGTCTTGTGGTCCAGCGGCGGGACATTGATGCGGCGCACATCGCCATCGACCCGGATCATTGGCGGCAGGCCCGAGGACAGGTGCAAATCCGAGGCGTGATTTTTGACACTGAAGGCGAGGAGCTCTGTAATATCCATGACGACGTTTAAACAACCTTGAAAATTATTGTTATCATATCAGGAGATATCGGAATCCCCCGGCCTTTTCTGAAGTCTGGTTTAAGGTACCCCCAGTCCATTAAATAGGCAAGATGAATACACTCACAGAACGACTCAAGCAAATCCGTGCACAGATCACAAAGGCCGAAGACCGTTACCAGCGACCAACCGGCGCCGTGAAACTGCTGGCGGTGAGCAAGACCCGACCAATCGAAGACATTCGAGAGGCGCTGGCCGCCGGGCAGTGCGATTTTGGCGAAAGCTATTTGCAGGAGGCCCTGCCCAAGGTCGAGGCACTCGCCGGGGACGTAATCTGCTGGCATTTTATCGGTCCCATCCAGTCGAATAAGACCCGCGCCATCGCGGAACACTTCAGCTGGGTGCACAGTGTCGACCGATTGAAGATTGCCCAGCGCCTGAGTGAACAACGCCCCGCGCAGTTGCCACCACTAAACATCTGCCTGCAGGTCAACATCAGCCGCGATCCGGCCAAGGCCGGTGTGGATCCCGCAGCGGCCCCGGCCCTGGCACTCGAGATCACCCGGCTGCCCCACATCCGGCTGCGCGGCCTCATGACCATCCCCGCCCAGAGCGACACATTTGAACAACAACGCCGGGCCTTTCATGCAATGCAGGTGCTGTTTGAAAGCATGCGACAGCAGGGTATCGAACTGGATACCTTGTCCATGGGCATGAGTGACGACATGGAGGCGGCGATTGCCGAAGGGGCGACGCTGGTGCGCATCGGCAGTGCGATCTTTGGCGCACGACAACCCCGAAACTAACCTGTCGATTGCTTGATCAACAGCACTTGTACCTGTGCATGCTCTTCAGGTAACTTACCGATATGCAAAATATCAAGACAGGCTTTATCGGCGGCGGCAACATGGCCCGCAGCCTCATCGGTGGACTGATTGCCAGCGGTTGCCCCGCGGCGTCGATCACGGTCTCGGATCTCAATGCGGAGCAGTTGGCCGCCATAAAGGCCGATTTTCAGGTCAACACGGTCGACAATAATCAGGCCGTGGTCGCGGCGGCCGATGTCATCGTGCTGGCCGTCAAACCCCAGGTCATGAAACAGGTCATCACCGCCCTCGATCCGGACAGTATCAAGCATAAATTACTCGTCACCATCGCCGCCGGGATCCGCACCACCGCCATTGCCAACTGGCTGCAACGGGACTGTGCCATCGTCCGCACCATGCCCAATA
This sequence comes from Chromatiales bacterium, assembly GCA_024641465.1. GTDB lineage: Bacteria > Pseudomonadota > Gammaproteobacteria > UBA6429 > Thiohalophilaceae > JAHEDB01. Next base: position 3,160 of record JAHEDB010000052.1, read on the forward strand.
CCCCGGCCCTGGTGCGCAGTGGCGCCACCGGCATGTATGCCAACCCGGCATGCAGCGAAGAGCAGCGCGAAATCGCCGAATCCATCCTGCGCGCCGTCGGCCTGACCCTGTGGGTCGAACAGGAAGCCCAGATCGATGCCATCACCGCCCTGTCCGGCAGCGGTCCGGCCTACCTGTTTCTGGTCATGGAGGCCATGGAACTGGCCGGGATCCAGCTCGGCCTGCCGGCCGACAGCGCCCGCCTGCTGGCCGTGCAAACCGCCTTTGGGGCGTCTAAACTGGCTCTGGAGATCGAGGAAGATCCGGCGCTCCTCAGGCAACGGGTCACCTCCCCCGGCGGCACCACGGAACAGGCCATCCGGGTCTTTGAGCAACATCATCTGATCAAACTGTTTGAACAGGCCATGACGGCGGCGCGGGATCGCGCCACCGAGCTGGCCGAACAACTGGGAAAATAATACACATGGGTGGTAATTACGTTGGCAATGCGGGCGTCTTTCTGATCCAGACCCTGCTCGGACTCTATGCCCTGACCTTTATGCTGCGCTTTTTGCTGCAACTGGTGCGGGCCGATTTTTATAACCCCTTCGCCCAGTTTCTGGTCAAGGTGACCAACCCGTTGGTCAAACCCCTGCGCAAGTTCATCCCGGGCTTTGGCGGCATCGACTGGGCCACACTCATCGTCGTGGTCCTGCTGATGCTCGTCCAGTATCTGCTGATCGGCATGCTGCCCGGCCACACCATCCCCCGCACACAAGGCCTGTTGGTGCTGGCCCTGGTCGAAACCCTGTCCCTGCTGGTAAATATCTTCCTGTTCAGCATCATCATCCAGGCCGTGATCAGCTGGGTCAATCCCGGAGCCTACAACCCGATCATCGGCCTGTTGCACCAGTTGACGGACCCGCTATTGAACCCCATTCGCCGCTTTATACCACCGATCTCCGGCCTCGACCTGTCGCCGATGGCGGCCATCATCGCGTTGTATCTGGTGATGTTGTTGTTTATTCAACCCCTCGCCGATCTGGGCCAGCAGCTCGCCTATATGCGATGAGCGGGCAACCGCTCGCCCGCTGGCAGGACCAAACCCTCATCCTGCAGGTCTACCTGCAACCCCGCGCCAGCCGCGATGAACTGGTCGGCTGGCATGAACGCGGCCTGAAGATCCGCCTGACGGCCCCGCCGGTAGACGGCGCGGCGAATAAACACCTGCTGAAATTTCTCGCCGCGCAATTCAAGGTACCGGTGTCGAATATCCACCTGTTGCAGGGCGAGACCAGTCGGCAAAAAACCCTCTCCATCCATAAGCCGACCCGCCTGCCGGAGCTGCTATCAATAATCGAGCCCTAGATCCGTGACACAGCGCGCATATCAAATTTGATATTCTTACTATATTTAAAACTTCGGCAATCTGACAGGGAAGAGAAGACATACCCGTTGGCAACAATAAATGGTATTCTTTCAATAATTTCATGGAATTAAAACAAAAAGCTCCCCAGCAAAAACATCAGGCCCATATGAATCAACACCGTTTTTCGGATCAAATGCAGGCCTTTGGCCAGTGGAAGCACGACCTGATTGCCGCCGTGCAGACCTATCAGGCCTGGCTGGAAAAGAATCACCTCATTCAACCGGAAACCGAACTGCGCTTGTTCGAGATGATCGAGGCCCTCCGCACCGACCAGATGAATATCGCCTTTGTCGCCGAATTTGCCCGCGGCAAGACCGAACTCATCAACACCATTTTCTTCTCCGATTACGGCATGCGCCTGCTGCCCTCCGAACCGGGCCGCACCACCATGTGCCCGACCGAACTGTTCTATGACAGCAAGGCCAACAAGAGTTACCTCAAACTGCTGCCCATCGAAACCCGACTCAGCGAATCGAGTATCCAGGAATACAAAAAATCACCGGGCAACTGGACCACCATCATCCTCGATACCAGTTCCCCAGAACACATGGCCCAGGCCTTCACCGAAGTGGTTCGCACCAAGCGGGTCTCGACCGAGGACGCGCTCAAGCTCGGTCTGTTTGATCCCGTTCAGGATGCCGACCAGGTCAATCAGGATGGCTATATCGATATCCCTAAATGGCGTCACGCCCTGATCAGTTTTCCCCACCCGCTGTTGCGGGAAGGCCTGACCATCCTCGACACCCCCGGTCTCAACGCCCTCGGCTCCGAACCGGAACTGACCCTCAGCATGCTGCCCAATGCACAGGCGATCGTGTTTGTGCTGTCTGCGGACACCGGTGTCAGCAAATCCGACATGGATATGTGGCACCACCATGTACAGGCGCTGGGCAGCGATTCGGAACACAGCCGCATCGTGGTATTGAATAAGGTCGATACCCTGTGGGATGAACTGAAGAGCGACAAGGCGATTGCCAGCCTCATCGATGAGCAATGCAAGTCAGTGGCCCGGCAACTGTCGGTGGATAAGAACAACGTCGTGCCGGTCTCGGCGCAAAAGGGCCTGGTGGCGAGGGTTCGCAAGGACAAGGTGCTGGAGAGACGCAGCAATATCAAGGCGCTGGAGAATATCCTCGGCCAGGACATCCTGCCGAAGAAACAATTCATTCTGCGCGAAAACATCCTCGCCGAGATCGGTTCCATGGTGGAAGACTCACGTAACCTGGTCGCCAACCGTCTCAACAATGTCAATAAACAGATCAAGGAACTGCAAAGTCTTAGCGGCAAGAATGAAGATGTCATTCAACACCTGATGAAAAAAACCCGCGCCGAGCAGGATATCTACCAGAAGAGCCTCGACAGCCTGAAGATCAATCGCAAACTGTTTATCTACGAGTATCAGCAACTGGCCAAGGTGCTTAGTCTGACCGAACTGGACAAACTGATGGCGGATACACGCCAGCAGATGGCCGGCACCTGGACCACCAAGGGCCTGCGCACCGCCATGCAAAACTTCTTTGAGATCATCAATAATTCCATGGAGAAGGCCAACAAACAGTCACACAAGACCAATGTGCTGCTACAGACCATTTTCCGCAAATTCAATGACGACCATGGTCTGATCGACATACGACCGAAGATGTTTCTGATCAACAAATTCAAACGCGATATCGAACGAGTCAACCGTGAGGCCGAGGCCTTCCGCAAAAGCCCGGTCACAACCATGACCGAGCAGAGTTTTGTGATCAAGAAATTCTTTATCTCCCTGGTGAGCAGCGTGCGTAATACCTATTACACCGCCAGCCTGGAGGCAAAGAGCTGGCACAAATCAGGTCTGTCGCCGTTGATCTCCCGTCTCAAGGAACAAAAATACCAGATCGATAAACGGCTGGAGAGTCTGCGCAAGATCAGTGATTCACGGGAGACCTTGCAGCAACGAATACTGGAACTGGAAGGCACCGCCGAAACCCTCAACAACCAACTGGCCGATATCAATATGCTGATCGAGACCATCAATCGGCCATTGGAGTCTTTCCTCGAAGGCGAAAAGACCGCGGCCTGATGGCTTTCACTTGCCAGTGGCCGACCTATCCCGCTATATTTGACAGGTCATGCGCCCAAGGCGGGCAATTTTCTGGCAAATTTATCCATAAAAACAATAACGAGGGTAGCATGTTCCTGATCAAACCCCGCAGCCTCAGACTTGTCCTGTTACTCGTTTTTGTCAGCCCCCTTGCCGCCCACGCCTTACATGACTCAGAAAAACCTCTGATATTCGGCTTTTTACCCTCACGCAGCTCGGTGGCCCTCTTTAAACAATATACCCCCTTGCGTGATTATCTGACACAACAACTCGGTCACACGATCATCCTGGAAACGGCAGCGGATTATTCGAGCTTTTTGCAGGATACCAACAACCGCAAATACGATTTTGTACTGACCGCCCCGCATTTTGCCCTGCTGGCCATTGATTCCGGAAAATATGAGGCGCCAGTTACCTACACCAAGGCCCTGATGGCCGACATTCTGGTTGCCAAAGACGGTCCCATCACCGACCTCAGCCAGCTGGCCGGGAAAAAGATCGCCTTGCCACCGGAAAGCGCCATTATCAGCATGGCCGGCAGACACTTCCTGAACCTGCATGGTCTGACCAAGGCAACCGGCGTGACATATGTGTATAGCAATTCACACAATGCCGGCATCCATGCCATGCTCGCAGGCGATGTATCGGCCACCGTTGTTTCGACAAATATCACGCTACAGTTCCTCAAAAAAAATGCTCCCATCAGAAGGCTTGCCACTACCAAGGCGCTACCGGGCATGGCGTTTCTGGTGGCACGAGATTTACCCGACAAGCTTCGCCGGGCATATGGCCATGCACTCACGCAAATGGACGATACCCAGGCAGGCAAGGCCGCCCTGGCAAAAATGGGTTACCCCGGTTATCGCGAAGCGCGTCCACAGGAATTTGAAAGCGCCCGGCCTTATCTTCAGATATATAACAACAGCCAAAAGGCAAAGCGATAACTCATGCGTCTGCGGCTTTCCACCAAACTGGTCACCAGCATTGTACTGATACAGGCCCTGATGCTGGGTATCCTGGTGTGGAACAGCGCCCGCCAGTTCAGTTCCAGTCATGCCGAACTGTTACAACAGCACTCCGATGAGAAGAGCAAACTGCTTGCCACCACCCTGGCGCCGGCGCTGGCGGCCAATGACCGCGCCATCATTCTCGACATTTTATCCCTGCTCAAGGACACCAGGAATCTGACCTATGTCGTGGTGTATAACCACCGTCATGCCCTGATGGGCACCATTGGCGATACACAAACCCTCTATACCTCCGCAAACAAAAATGGGTTTGATGACCACAGCTATCAGTCAGCCAAATCTGACGGGGTGTATGACGTTGAACGCAAGGTGTTTCTCTCCGGCCAGCACATCGGCACGATCTACGCCGGTTACTCGATCAAGCAGATCGAAAAACTCGCTGACAGGACGCGGCTGCAAAACGGCATCATCGCGGCTATCGCGGTGCTGATGTCGACCGTACTCAGCCTCGCCCTGGGACTGTTCCTGACACGCAACCTGCGCAAGCTGGAAGAGGGCGCCCGTGCACTGAAGGATGACCGCCTGTCGCATCGTATCAAGATCAATAGCAATGATGAGATTGGTGACGTATCGCTTTCCTTTAACCTCATGGCCCAGCATCTGGAAGACACCCAGAACTCCCTGCAACAAAAACACCTGGCGCAGGAAAAGGAAACCCGCCGCATGGAGACGCTGCTGAATAACATCAATGCCGTGATCTTCGAGGCCCAGCCCAACAACCAACACTTCACCTATGTCAGCCGGGAGGCGCAAAACCTGCTTGGCTTCAGCAGCGAGGAATGGCTGGCGAATGATTTCTGGTTTAACCATATTCACCCCGAAGACGGTAAATGGCTCGAACACGCCATTCGACAACAAATACAAGACAAGGGCGATTTCAGCATGGACTTCCGGATGTTGCACCGCAATGGCGATTACCTGTGGATTCGCAGTATCCACAACATTGAAGTCCAGGATGATGAGCTGATTGCCCGCGGTCTGTTGATCGACATCAGCGACCAGAAAAAGACCGAGGAACGGATCATCTATCTCGCCGACCACGATGCCCTCACCAGTCTGTTCAACCGACGTCGTTTTCAGGAAGAACTCGAACACCAGATTGCCTATGCCCAGCGATTTGATCAGTCAGGGGCCCTGCTGTTTCTCGATCTTGACCAGTTTAAATATATCAATGACACCCTTGGCCATCAGGCCGGTGACGAATGCCTGCTGGCAGTGGCGCGCAGCCTGACCGAGACTCTGCGTAATATCGATATCATGGGCCGTCTGGGGGGTGATGAGTTCGGCGTCATTCTGCCGCATACCGACATCGACGAGGCCGAGATCGTGGCCCAGCATCTGCTCGACAAACTGGCACATAAAACCCCCTTCCTGCAGGAATTTAACACCCACATCAGCGCCAGTATTGGCATCACATCCTTCCCCGAACATGGTGTCACACCGAGTGAATTACTGGCCAAGGCAGATGCCGCCATGTATGCCGCCAAACGCCAGGGTCGCAGTCAGTTCCATACCTATCTGCATGATGATGAAACCCTCCTGCAAATGCACGCCAAGGTACATTGGGAAGACAAGATCCATCGCGCCCTGGCCGACGACCGCTTTGTCCTGCATTACCAGCCGATAGTCAATCTGCAAACCAATGAAATCACCCACTACGAGGCCCTGTTGCGACTGGAGGATCATGACGGCAGTCTGATCTATCCCCACGCCTTTCTCGACACCGCCGAACACTTCGGCCTGATCCGCGAGATCGACAAATGGGTGTTGCGCCACGCCGTGGAACGACAGGCGCAGAGTATCAAGGATGGCCAACCGATCGATATCGCCATCAATCTCTCGGGTCGTAACTTTGGTCACTCCAAGATCCTGCAACATTTACAGGCAGCACTGGCAGAGTTTGGCGCCGACCCGCATGCGTTGATCTTTGAAGTGACCGAGACCGCCGCGGTGGAAAATTTTGGCCGCGCCCGCAGCTTTATCGAATCGCTGCGCGCCGTGGGCTGTCGCTTTGCACTGGACGATTTTGGTGTCGGTTATTCCTCATTCCATTATCTGCGTAACCTGCCGGTCGATATGATCAAGATCGATGGCAGCTTCGTGCGCAACCTGCACCTCAATCAGTTTGATCGGATCATCATCAAGGCGATCAGCGATGTCGCCAATGGCCTGGC
>JAHEDB010000467.1 GCA_024641465.1 Chromatiales bacterium
TGCTCTTGCCCGCGCCGGAGTGACCGGTGACAAAGGCCATCTCACCCTGTTCGATCTCAAACGACACATTGAGCAGGGCATCCTGGCCGCTTTCGTAGCGTTTACTGGCGTTACTGAAGTGGATCATAAATAAAAATCTTTCACCACCAAGACGCCAAGACGCCAAGAAAAATATTTGTGATAGGTTGTTTTCATTTTTTAACTTGGTGCCTTGGCGTCTTGGTGGTGAAATTATTCTTCTTCACGACCAAACAACGCATCGACAAACTCCCCGGCATGGAACGGCCGCAGGTCTTCGATCGCTTCGCCGACGCCGATGTAGCGCACCGGGATGCGCAGTTTGTCGGCGATGGCGAAGATGATACCGCCCTTGGCAGTGCCGTCGAGTTTGGTGAGGGTGATGCCGGTGACGCCGACGGCCTGTTGAAACTCCCGGGCCTGGGCGAGGGCGTTCTGGCCGGTGCCGGCGTCGAGCACCAGCATGACCTCATGCGGCGCACTGTCATCCAGTTTGCCCATCACGCGTTTGACCTTTTTCAGTTCTTCCATCAGGTTGCTCTGGGTGTGCAGACGACCGGCGGTGTCGGCGATCAACACGTCGATCTTTTTTGATCTGGCGGCCTGCAAGGCGTCGAAGATCACGCTGGCGCTGTCGGCGCCATTGCCCTGGGCGATGACCGGGATGTTATTGCGTTCGCCCCAGCTTTGCAGTTGTTCGACCGCCGCGGCGCGGAAGGTGTCGCCGGCGGCGAGCATCACCGATAGGCCCTGCTGCTGGAATTGTCGCGCCAGTTTGCCGATGGTGGTGGTCTTGCCCACGCCGTTGACGCCGACCATGAGGATCACAAACGGCGCCTTGGTCGCATCGATCTGCAGGGGCTGATCACTGGCGGTGAGGATCTCTGCCATATCACTGCGCAGGGCGGCGATCAGGGCCTCGCTGTCGCGTAGTTCCTTTTTCGATACCCGCCGGTTCAGGTCCTTGATGATGCGCAGGGTGGTCTCGACGCCGACATCGGCGCTGAGCAACAGGGTCTCCAGTTGTTCGAGCAGTTCGTCATCGATCTGCCGGTTGCCCTGCACCAGGCCGGTGAGGGAATCGGTGATCGAATGTCGGGTTTTGGACAGGCCCTGTTTGAGGCGGCCAAACAGGGAGGTGGACTCGCCTGCTTCAGAAGTCTTTTTTTTGAAACCAAACATCGTATTTTTTGTCGTATGTCCGCTATATTAAACAATTACATGGCTGGACCCGTGACAGGCCGGCCAGTAGGATATCCTACCACCGCCACCGGCATGGGGTAAGCACTCACTTTGGGGATTCTTGGGATTTGCGATATATGACTATAAAAAGGTATCACGCCGCGTTCTTGGTTTTACTGGGGCTGTTCGACAGCGGACCCCTGTTGGCCCAGGTTACTGAATTCAAATTAGGCAATGGACTCAAGGTGTTAGTCAAGGAAGACCACCGTGCCCCGGTGGTGGTGGCGCAGATCTGGTACAAGGTCGGTTCCAGTTATGAGTACAGCGGCATCACCGGTGTCTCGCATGTGCTGGAGCACATGATGTTCAAGGGCACGGAAAAACACGACCCCGGCGAGTTTTCGAAGATCATCGCCGCCAACGGCGGCCGCGATAATGCCTTTACCTCCAAGGACTACACCTCGTATTTCCAGCAACTGGAGGCCAGCCGCCTGCCGATCAGTTTTGAAATGGAGGCGGACCGGATGCGTAACCTGACCCTGCCACCGGAGGAATTCAAAAAAGAAGTCGAAGTGGTGAAGGAGGAGCGCCGCATGCGCACCGACGATAATCCCCGCTCCAAGACCTACGAACAGTTTTATGCCGCCGCCTTTCACAGCAATCCCTATGGCATTCCGACGATTGGCTGGATGGATGATCTGAACAATCTCCAGGTCGATGACCTGCAGGACTGGTATGAAAAATGGTATGCGCCAAATAACGCCACGCTGGTGGTGGTGGGTGACGTCAAGCCGAAGGAAGTATTAAAACTGGCGGAACGTTATTACGGCAATCAAACACCTTCATTGAATATCAAACCCCTCAAGCCCAGGGTCGAGGCGGAACAGGCCGGCCCACGCTATATCAAGGTCAAGGCCCCGGCCCGCCTGCCCTATGTACTGATGGGTTACAAGGTGCCGGTGCTGAAGACCGCCAAGCCGGAATGGGAGGCCTACGCCCTCGAAGTGATGGCCGGTATTTTGAGCAGTGGTGACAGTGCCCGCTTCCCTAAAAAGCTGGTGCGCGAAAAACAGATCGTTGCCCAGGCCGATGTCGGTTATAGCCTGTATTCCCGTCAGTCAGAGCTATTTGTGATCGATGCCACTCCCGCCGCCGGCAAGAGCGTCGCGGAGGTGCAGCAGGCGATCACCGCTGAGCTCGAATTACTCAAGACCCAACTCGTTACCCAGCAGGAACTGGATCGGATCAAGGCGCAGGTAGTCGCCAGCAAGGTCTATGAAAAGGATTCGGTGTTTTACCAGGCCATGCAGCTCGGCACCCTCGAAACCGTCGGCCTCGGCTGGCAGCGCATGGATGAGTATCCCGACAAGGTGCGCGCGGTCACCGCCGAGCAGATCATGCAGGTCGCCAAAAAATATCTCATCGAAGACAGCCTGACCGTGGCCGAACTGGTGCCGGTCTCCATCAAGC
>JAHEDB010000468.1 GCA_024641465.1 Chromatiales bacterium
GTCCGACCCTGTTCGGCAAAGTGGCTGTTGATATTGCGGAATAGCGTCGTGCGACACAGCATGCCGTTCTTGATTGAGGCGCGATACACGGCCCCTGCATCGGCCTGATCGAGTTCCTCTCTGATGGTCTGGCAAAGGCCATCGCCATTACCCTCTTCGATCTTTGCCAGCGCATAGCTATACAACTCGCCGGCCAGGTCCTCGAGTTTGATCATGGAACCGGGGTTACCGGGATTACCGAACAGGATCATACGCCCGGCCTTATCAACCAGGTATTTACACACGATGCGCCCCACCGAGCCCCCCGCACCGATGATACCGGTGGTCACCTGCTGGATATCGATACCCCGGGCTTCCGCCGCCATCAACAGGCTGGTGGCGCTGGCCATACCGGTCAGGCTGTTGCCGGTGGTAATGTTCAGGCCGCAATCGACGATATCCATGCCGGCGCGGGTGATGACTGAGGTGAAGGCACCAAGTCCGAGCATATCCACCGCCAGATCTCTGGCCAGCTCGATATACTGGCTAATGAGTTTTTGACGCTCCTTGCGCGCCAGCTTCATCATTTGCGCCGGGGTCAGCGGGCAGGCGATTAACCAGCCTTCAGCATAACCGCCCTGTGCAGAGCGAAAGGCCGGCATGTGATACACCACCCCTGGTTCGAAGCGTCTGCCGCACCATGAGGCCAGCCATTCGCGCCATTGCCTGTCCTGCGCCTCGGTAAAATAATCAAACGCCGGAGGCTGGCAGGTAATCAGATCATCAAACTCGGTGGGGTGGATCAAAAACGCAAACCGGCCATGGCATTGCTCGCCCGGTTGGGGTGGCATAATCGGTGAAGTCAGCGGCGCTGAATAATCCGCATTGATCGGCAGGGCCCGCTCAATCTCCTTTGACTCGCCCACCAGGTATAAAAACATCCGGCGGTAATCCTGCTTGCTGATCAGGTCACCGGCCACATCCAGGGCATGGACCAATTGATCGATCTCGGCTGTGGTGATCGTCAGCGCCGGTTCGATGCGCACCACGCCACTATGGTTGAATACCGGTGCCGTAAGAATGCCGTGCTCATTGAGCAGATAACCGCACAGCAAGGGCACACTGTTACCGGAATCACTGGCCAGCGCCATCAGGTAGCTGTTGTCACCGGGCCAGGGCGCCAGGCGCAGGCCTTGCATCAAACCCTTACCGGACACCGCGCGATAGGCCTTGGGGTATTTGGCCACCAACTCAAGAAGACACTGCTTTAGATACTCACCGGCTTGCTCGACATGACGCAGGAGTTTTCCATCATCGATCAGGAGTTGTTGCAACGTGGCGAGACCCACGGAGCAGTTCAGATGATTATTGGCAAAGGTTGAACTGTGATACAAACCAAAATCCGCACTCCATACCTGTTTGCGACACAGGCAGGCGCCGATAGACACCATGCCGCCGCCCAGGGCCTTGGCGACCAGCAGCATATCGATGTGCACATCCTGTTCCCATTCACTGGCGAACAGCCGTCCGGTACGACCCATACCTGTCTGGATCTCATCAATCACAAACAAGGTACCGACCTGTTTACAGAGTTGCGATGCCTGAAAAAGATAGCCGTCAGCCGCCTCCCGCATGCCACCTTCACCCTGCACCGGTTCGACGATAAAGGCCGCCACATCTCCCTTACTCAACCTGTCTTGCAGGGCCGGGAGATCGTTGAACGGGATATGGTCGAAGGCCGAGGTATCCGTGGCAAACGGTTCGCGATACACCGGGTTACCTGTGACAGATACGGCGCCAAGGGTCTTGCCGTGGAAACCGCTATGCGTGCCGAGGATCACCTGGCGGCCGGTCTTGGCCCGCGCCAGTTTGATGGCCGCCTCGACGGTTTCCGCCCCGCTATTGGTAAAGGTGACATACGCCATGTTGCCTGGCGCATGCGCAACTAGCTTTTGTGCCAGTTGTTCCGCGGCCACTGACAACAGCGGCTGTACCAGGGCCGGTTGCTGTTCAGCGCGGATCCGCTCCAGACATTCCCATACATAATCGGGATTGTGGCCAAAGGGCACGGCGCCATACTGGGCGAGGAAGTCCAGGTACTGTCGGCCTTGTTCATCGAAAAGATAATGGCCCTTGGCCCTGACAATGTTTTTATCGAAACGGATATGATTGAGTAAAAAGCGTCGATCCGGGTTGACGCAGGTTTCTAGCATCGCATTCATTCAACTGTTCCTGTTTTGTTGGATTCATTCTTCCTGGAATAACACATACCACACCGCTACCCAGGGGAGAAAAAAACCTGCCTCAGGTATAACAATGTGATGGTCATTAATGCGTTGTTAATATTAATCAAGCAAAATTACAGTTGCTTGAAGAAAATCTATTATTATTTTTATTGGTTCACATACAGTGAACTTGAAGTGAGCAGACAATACAACCAGTAACGAAACAAAGCAATATTGTCAGTCCCAAAATTGAAAGTTTTTTCCGCTCAGCAAAATAACATAGCCTGACAAGCATGCTGGACATACTCCTCGTCAGGTCTACATAACCCAAACCTGCGCCATATGACAAATCAACTGTCCGTCATTTGTAGGACTTTAATTAATACACGACTATCGGCAGATTAATATCCTTTTCATAGATCATCGGCTGAATTCACTAGCACATCCATCAAAACCGCATCAGTTA
>JAHEDB010000469.1 GCA_024641465.1 Chromatiales bacterium
CGGATGAACAGGCCGGACAGACGTTCCTCCAGGGATTTGAGGGGTTCTTCGATCAGTACACTGCCATGGTTGTGATACACCGTGGTGTATTTGTCGGCTGCATGAAAATAGCAGATGTTCTCTACCGGGACGAGTTTGATACCACCGTGGTCACGGGCGCTGATGTGGGTGGCAGTGGCCTGGCCCGATTGCTCATGTAGACCGGCCAGTTGTGCCTGTGACAGGCGTTTCACACTTTGAATAGCCTTGCTCAATCTTTCCCGCCGCACGGGTTTGAGCAGGTAATCCACGGCATGGGCCTCGAAGGCCTGCAGGGCGTATTCGTCATAGGCCGTGGTGAAGATCACGGCCGGCGGGTTATCGAGCCGATCCAGATGACCGGCGGTCTCCAGACCGTTCATGCCCGGCATGCGGATATCGAGCAGGATCACATCGGGTCGTAGCCGCTCGGTTTGTTGCAGCACGGCCTCTCCCGTGTCGGCCTCGCCCACCACCTCACCCAGGCCCAGCTCGGTTACCAGGCCGCGCAAACGCTCGCGCGCCAGGGGCTCATCATCGGCGATCAGGATCTTCATCATCATGCTTCTTGTAGGGGAAGTGAATGCTCACTATATATTGACCCGCCTGTTGCTCGGTCTCCAGCTTACCCTGTTTGTCATACACCGCCTGCAGGCGCTGACGGATATTGTCCATGGCGAGTCGATTGCCCTTCTGGTGGGGTGGCTGTGAACTGGGGGAAATCGGATTCTGGATCTTGATCAGTAAATTACGCCCGTTACGTTCACCATGAATGGCGATGGTCCCACCGCCACTGATGGTCTCGATGCCGTGATAAACCGCGTTCTCCAGCAGGGGCTGGAGCAACAGTGGCGGGACGCGCGCATCCATCGGCAGGGGCTCCACTTGCCAGTCCAGCCGCAGCCGGTCGCCGAGCCGCAGGCTCTCGATCTCCAGATAGCGTCGGCACAGGTCGAGCTCCTCCTTGAGGGTATAACTGGCGCGGGCATCGCCAAGGCTGATGCGAAACAGATCGGCGAGGTTTTCCACCGCAATCTCCGCCTGCTTCGGGTCAATGCGTGTCAGGCTGGCGATGGTGTTCATGCTGTTAAACAGGAAGTGCGGCCGGATGCGCGATTGCAGGGCCTGCAGGCGCGACTGGGATTCGGTCTTGACCCTCGCCCGCCACTGTTGCTGAACATAAAAATAGCGCAACACCAGACCGCCGATGATCGCGCCGATCAGCAGGTTGCGCAGCAGGAATTGCCAGTGGGCGCTGTCGCCATACGGGTCCGGGTAATAGATCAACCAGTAGGCCGCCTCGCTGATGACTAAGATCACCAGCAGGATCAGGCTGTAACTGATCAGGCCCACCTCGCGATTGGTAAAGCGGCCCAGATAAGGCCGGCTCAGACACAGCACCCCGCTACAGGACAACGCCGCCCACTGCACAAACAGGGAGATCATCGCCAGGTTATACCAGCGCCCCTGCACCGGCACATTCATCGGCGCCAGGGTCAGCACGATGGCGCACAGCTGGGCGATCAACACCACCACAAACACCACCCGCATGCCGCAAAAATCGGGTAAAAACAGCTCATCGGCCCTGGCCGGTCTGGTTTGCTGCTGTTTGGGTGCTGGTTTGACGGTGCCTGGCATGCCCATAAAATAGCTGATCGGCGGCCTGGTTACGAGCATCTTCATGCGACCTGCCGCCAAAACCGTTATACTGCGCGCAAATATTCCAGCCAGTGTGAAGCCGTTCCATGACTAAACAAACAGACAAACCCTGGGCAGGCCGGTTTACCGAACCCACCGATGCCTTCGTCGAAGCCTTTACCGCCTCGGTCGGTTTTGACCAGCGCATGTATAAACACGACATCATGGGCTCCATCGCCCATGCCCGCATGCTGACCAGAGTCGGCGTACTGACCCAGGCCGAATGCGATGCCATCGTCACCGGTCTTAACGATATCGAACAGGACATCGAGCAAGGCAATTTTGCCTGGAGCACGGCGCTGGAAGACGTGCACATGAACATCGAGGCCCGCCTGACGGATCGTATTGGCGCTGTCGGCAAGAAACTGCACACCGGCCGTTCACGTAATGATCAGGTGGCGACCGATATTCGCCTGTACCTCAGGGAACAGATCGACGTTCTACAGGCCGAGCTCAAGCGCCTGCAACAGGGCCTGCTGCAAGTGGCCGAACAGGAGGCCGACACCATCATGCCCGGCTTCACCCATTTGCAGACCGCCCAACCCGTGACCCTCGGCCATCACCTGCTGGCCTGGTTCGAGATGTTGCAACGTGACAATGAACGTCTAATCGACTGCCGCAAGCGGGTCAACATCATGCCCCTCGGCGCCGCCGCCCTCGCCGGTACAACCTATCCCATCGACCGCGCGTTTACCGCCGAGCAACTGGGCTTTGATGGTGTGTGTGAAAACTCCCTCGATGCAGTCAGCGATCGGGACTTCGCCATCGAATTCAGCGCCGCCGCCGCGCTGGTGATGATGCACCTGTCACGGTTCTCGGAGGAGTTGATCCTGTGGAGTTCGGCGCAGTTCAATTTCGTCGATCTGGGTGACAAATTCTGCACCGGCTCATCGATCATGCCGCAAAAGAAAAACCCCGACGTACCGGAACTGGTGCGCGGCAAGACCGG
>JAHEDB010000470.1 GCA_024641465.1 Chromatiales bacterium
GTACCGTGACATCACCATCTTCCAGCCTGACCAGGATCTCCGGTGAGGAACCGACGATCTGAAAGTCACCCAGATCCAGATAATACATATACGGCGAGGGATTGAGGCTGCGCAGAGAACGATACAGATTCAGCGGCGGGGCGTGAAAGGGGATCGTCAGGCGCTGCGAGATCACTACCTGCATGACATCGCCTTCCACAATATATTGCTTGATGCGCCGTACGGCATCCTCGTAGCCTTGCTGGGTGAAACCGGAAATAAAATCACCCTCTTCCACCTTGATGGCACGGGGTGCCACGTGACGATAGACGGGCTGGTCCAGCATCTTGATAAGTTCGTCGAGACGGACATTAGCCTGTTTATAGGCCCCGGCCACGCTCGGGTCGACGTGCACGATGACGTGCAGTTTGCCGCTCAGGTTATCGAACACCACCACTTCATCGGAGACCATCAGCAGGATGTCCGGCGTGCCCAGTTCATCGGGATTGGGACATTCAGCCAGGCGCGGTTCGATATAACGAATAGTGTCATATCCGAAATAACCCACCAGTCCGCCGTTGAAGCGCGGCAGGCCCTCGATCTCGGCGACCTTAAAGCCGTCATAGAAAGCCTCGACCCAGGCAAGCGGGTCATCGACCGTGTCGGATGCGATTTGTTGCTCGCCATGCCACTGCTGGACTTCGTGACCAAACACCTTGACCACCTTTTGACACGGCAGGCCGATGATGGAATAGCGGCCCCATTTCTCGCCGCCCTGCACCGATTCGAACAGATAGGAATACGGCCCGCTGGCCAGCTTGAGGTAGGTACTTAAGGGAGTGTCGAGGTCGGCCAGCACCTCACGCATCAGGGGGATGCGGTTGTAGCCCTGCTTTACAAGCGAATTAAAGGTTGGTTCATCCATTTGTCTAATCCAGAGATCATTTAAAACAATACAACATTCAAATTCCCTTTGAATTGTTAACCACGGGGAACACGGGGATAATAATTAAAAATAAGAATTCCCCCGTGTCCCCCGTGGTTCAATCCAACGGAACACGATCAGCCGCGCCATCGTTTGTCGTGTTGTATTGTCAGATTATTCATCTCTGGTTAGTGTCCCTGATGCCGCGCCTTAATGTTTGACGACAGGTAAAATATCGCGCAATTCGGCCATGGAATCAATCACTATGTCGGGGTTGGCCTCACGAATATCCACGCCATGATTATAACCATAGCTCATGCAGATGATCTGGAAACCCGCCGCGCGGGCCGCCTTCACGTCGCTGACCGAATCCCCCAGCATCAGGGCCCGGGCGGGCTCGACACCGAAAAACTCGGCGGCATGGAGCAAGGGCAGAGGGTCGGGTTTTTTCTTCGCCAGGGTATCGCCACTGATGATGATCTCGAAGTAATCGCTCACGCCGAGGTCTTTCAATAAAGGCTCGGTGAACTGCGCGGCCTTGTTGGTAACACAACCCAGTTTGTAACCGGCCTGCTTCAGATAGGCCACACCCTCAGCCACACCGGGATAGAGCTTGCTGCGCTTGCTGGTGTTATCGGCATACAGGGCGAGAAAGATCGGATAGGCCTTATTAAACAGGTCCTCGTCCGGCTCACCGTCAAGCTTGCCGATCAGGGCACGGCGGGTCAGGCGCTCGACGCCATTGCCGACCCACTCACGAACCTTCGCCTCACCATGCACCGGCATGCCAAGCTGCTTCATCATCTCATCGACGCACCAGGCCAGGTCAGGCACGCTGTCGACCAGGGTGCCATCAACATCGATGAGGATCATTATTGGTTGCTTGATCATCTTTACAAAACCTTGGAGATCCAACGCAGAGGCACTGAGTTAAAGAGGTCTCAGAGATTATTTATGACTAACCTCTGCGGCCTCCGTGTTCTCCGCGCCTCTGCGTTGATTATTTAATTATTTCGCTTTTGCCAGTTCGTCGCGCATGGCCTTGATCACGCTATTGTAATCATTGGCATCGCCGGCCTTTTTGGCATTGAAGATGGCGGAACCGGCCACAAATGTATCGGCACCGGCTTGTTTGATCTCACGGATATTGTCGACCTTCACGCCACCATCGATCTCGAGGCGGATTTTACGACCGGAGGCGTCGATGATCTTGCGGGCTTCACGCAGCTTGCCGAGTGTCGCGGGGATAAAGCTCTGGCCGCCGAAACCGGGGTTGACCGACATCAGCAGTACCATGTCGACCTTGTCGATCACATAAGTGAGGTAGTCCAATGAAGTGGCGGGATTGAATACCAGACCGGCCTTGCAGCCTTCGCCCTTGATGAGTTGCAGGGTGCGATCGATATGCTCGCTGGCCTCGGGGTGGAAGGTGATGTAGGTGGCGCCGGCCTTGGCGAAATCGGGAATGATGCGATCCACCGGCTTGACCATCAGGTGTACGTCGATAGGCGCGGTGACACCGTGCTTACGCAGGGCCTCGCAGACCAGCGGGCCGATAGTCAGGTTGGGGACGTAATGATTGTCCATTACGTCAAAGTGCACGATATCGGCACCGGACTTCAATACGTTATCAACTTCCTCACCCAGGCGCGCAAAATCGGCGGACAGGATGGAAGGGGCAATCAGGTTATCTGCCATGACAGTTTCCTCTGGTTAATTATTTATCCGTACCGCGTGGTAAGACTACCCGGGTACCCCAAA
>JAHEDB010000053.1 GCA_024641465.1 Chromatiales bacterium
AAAGAAGCCCCTAACAAGGATCTGGCCGCACGCAAACGGTTGGAGGAATACCTTGAAGAAAAGCGCTTGCGTAAAGAACTGGGTGATGACTTTTCTGATTATTGAGTCATCGGATGCGGCAAGGATTAGTCTTTGCCGCTAACCAGCCCGATCATGGCCCGGCTTGAACCACATGAGCCACAGTTATAGATCGGCAACATTCCCTTCTCCCAATCCCCTTCCTGATTCGCAATAAATTGAAAAGAGCTTTTGTGATTACAACTGGGACACTCAAGTGTCATCTGTAAGGCCGTTGCTGTGCCTTTTGCTATCGGCATATAAATCGACTCGGTATTATCCATTCTGACAACTGCCTCGGCCTGAGTCATCAGGCTAATGCGGTAATGGTTTTCGCCAATCTGGTTGCACTCCCGCACCTCAGCCGTCAAGCAGTGTGTGGGTGTCTGATTATTGGAAAAGACGACCTGTATTTCCTGCCCGGGCATCACGGCCTGTACAACATCAAATATATATTCACGGGTCAGGTTGTGGAGTGATTGTGCAAGGTTATCGACACAAGCTCTTTCGATAGGTGAATACTGGAGGCCGAAGCCTACACAGGGTCGCATGATTATCATTGTGGAATAAGCGAGTCATTATTATTGAATTAATACACTATAGATATTTGACTGCGATTTTGTCCAGCTGACAGGGGCCGACTCCACGGTCGATATTTGTTACATATTGTTAACAGGTATGCAGGGATTCTATCCGGGTATTCTGTGCTACGTGGTTAAGGTTGATTGAATTCGGGCAGTGGAAGGGGCCATCGTACCGTATAAATGTATCTTGTGATGTTTTGGATTAAAAAAGGCTTGTTTGTACGGGATATTTGCCGATATAGACAGGTATGTTTATTCAATTATCCAGTTGTGAAACCATATGAATAATCGCGGAAATAGCCAGCAGGTCGAGCCAGTCATTATCATGGCGGATGATGACGATCATATTGTTTTTTTGCTTGATATCCTGTTACAGCGACAGGGGTATCGTATTATCTCAGCCAAGGATGGAATGGGATTTCTTGATCTTATCAAGGGGCACCTGCCACCGGCGCTGATCCTGCTGGATATCATGTTGCCTTTTATTGATGGATTTGATCTTATACGCGAGATCCGGACCTTGAAAGACTGGCGGAGTGTGCCAATCATTGTGCTGTCATCGCGGGATAGTGAGGATGATATTGTCAGGGCCTTAAAGGCCGGAGCGAATGACTATGTTATCAAACCATTTCAACCTCAGGAACTCGTGGCGAGAATTGAGAATCTGTTGGCGCGTAGAAATGATTATGCATCCGGTGAAATGTAGTTTAATCGCGTGGTTGTTTGCTACGGTTATTGGTGACGCGTTTGCAGAGAATGACAATTACCGACAGGCGGAGTTGCAGTCAGGTTCTCTGACGTTATCGAAGGATAAAAAAATACGAACAGCTGACATCTCTTCTCTGATAAATCACGGTGAGTTGCAGCGGGCCAAAGAAATAATATCCGGCCATCTCGCCAGATATCCGGCAGACGCAGACTATCTTATCCTGTTGGCACGAGTGAAGCAGAAATCAGGAGATATTACCGGGGCAATAGATACTCTGGCAGAGGCGAGGATGCACGCCAGGGGCTATGAAGATATCTATTTGATTGAGGCCGGCCTGTTACATGAGATGCAAAATGAAGATTCATGCACCAGGCTGGCATCCTTGTATAATGATTATCAAGTCAATACCCGGCAGATTAACCAGCAGAAAATCGATCGGCTGGTATTTGACAGGAAACGCGGCATCAACGAAGTTCAGCTGGAAAGTCAGTACGATGAGTTGTCCAATGAGCGGGGTGTCTGGCATGCCTATTCAATTGCCAATAAATATAATAGTTGTGGCGGTAATAGTTTCTACGCGGGACTGAATACGGTGGAGCGATACAGTATAAGGGATACGGAAGGATTTGCCGGTAGCGCCATGCAATCCGGTAATCTGAGCCTTGAGCTGGAGTACCGCAGGAGCCAGGAGCGGGATGTCCTGGCAAGACATTCCTGGTCGGCCGTGCTGGGATTTGATACGGGCCTGTCAGCAAATATTATGCTGTTAGGATCAAAAAAAGACTATGCGGAAATTGAATCAGGCAGTATCGGGCTGGGGATTGATTATTATTTTTCAAATTATCAGCTGACCTGGATTGGTGAGGAAACAGAATATAACCGAAATAATGAGCGGCTGGACCCCTCGAAGACATACCGCTATTACGTGGGATATTATTTTGCAGAAAGAAAATATATCCGCCTTGGCTATATCACTGGCAAGGAACTTGATAATGACGGTAGCGTTAACCCGCCCTATAGTCCTGTCAGGACCGTATTATTGACTACCTTCCTTCCATTAACATCAAAAACCGGTCTGCTTATGGAATTTAAACGACATCACCAAAGCGGCTATTATGAGCAAAATGGTATTCGACTCGCTTTTAGCTTCAAGTACCAGTAGTGTCGGGTACTTCGCCCTGTATGCGGGTGGAGTCGCGCTACTGCTGGTATGTCTGCTGACGGTGCAGGTGATATTGCTCCGTATTAACCTTATCTATCGACAAAGACGCAAGCGAGCCGCTCAGCAGCTATGGCGAAAATATTTTTGTTACAGGTTGCTCAATGAATATTGTGTACAGCCAGAAGTCAGAACGCGCGACATCTATTTTATCCTCGAAGAATATGATTATTTGTTCGGGCTCGTGAAAGGCAAAGACCTTGAACGACTCAGGGCGAGCTTTTACGAACTTGATATACCTGTGTCTTTATATAGCCTGTTGCACTCGCGAGATGTGCAGAAAAAGCTCTATGCGCTGATTACACTGGGTAATTTGCAGGATAAAACTGCCTGGGGTGGAATTATAAAATGCCTCGAGGAGGATCAACCGGTGATCTCTCTATCTGCCGCCAGGGCGCTGGTGTTGATTGATGCTGAAAAGGCCGTGAATGAAGTTATCCCTGTGTTGTTGCACCGTAAAGACTGGCCGTGGGCAAATGTCGCTCACATTTTAAAACTGGCAGGCCCCAGGGTAGTGTGTCGAAAATTGTTTGAACTGATACAGGGGATTGAGGCCGGCAGTCAGGCATCCCTGTTACGTATGTATAACGTACTGCGATGCGAGGAAGCCTATCCGGTAAGTACAAAAATTCTTGCTACGGCAACGGATGATAAAGTGGCCTCGGTTTGCCTGAATATATCGCGGGACCCGAATGTTATCCATCTGGCCAGAGACTATGTACGACACAGTCGCTGGCATGTTCGAATGAATGCGGCGGTGGCTATCGGCCGATTCGGAGATGAGACGGATATTCCCCTGCTGGTCGGGTTGTTGAAGGATAGTCAGTGGTGGGTCCGGTATCGTGCGGCATTGGCGCTCGTTTCCATGCCCGGCGTTGATAGAGTTTTTATTCAGTCATTGCGGGCGAACCTTGATGATGCCTATGCCGATGATATTTTGGTGCAGGCGATTAAAGAAGTGGCCTATGATAAATGATTTTTTCATGTTCGCGGAGTGGCTTTTTACGCTGTATTTCGTGGGGCTGAATTGTGCGTATCTGTTGTTGTGCGTGCTATCCATATTTACTGTGTCACGCTACATGAAGGAAAAATCATTAATGGATATCCCGGGGGTAGGGAATGAGATTATGCCCCCCGTCAGCATAATAATCCCTGCGCACAATGAACAGGGGAATATTATACAGGCCGTTAAGGCGCTGATGCAGATAGAGTATCCTGTATTCGAAATAATCGTTGTCAATGATGGATCGACTGATCAAACCTTGAGTGTGTTGGCCGAACATTTTAAGCTGGAGAAATTTCCGGAGGCATACCGTCGCCGACTGAAAACTGCCCCTGTGACGGCAATCTATAAGTCAGTTACTTACGCCGCTTTGAAAGTCATAGACAAACAAAATGGCGGCAAAGGCGACTCGGTGAACGCAGCCGTCAATATTAGTCGTTACCCCCTGGTCTGCGTGGTTGATGCGGATTCAATTTTACAGCGCGACAGTTTGCGGCGTGTCGTACAGCCCTTTATTTTTGATAGTCGAACTGTTGCCAGTGGCGGCACGGTACGGATTGTAAATGGCAGTGACATTAAGGACGGATATTTACTTAACCCTAAGGTGCCTACACGAATCCTGCCGCTGATCCAGGTCGTGGAATATCTGCGTGCCTTTTTGTTTGGCCGGCTGGGGTGGTCTTCATTGAATGCCCTGTTGATTATATCCGGGGCGTTTGGTGTTTTTCATAAAGAGACTTTGGTGTCTATCGGTGGGTTTCACACTGATACGATAGGCGAAGATATGGAAATCATCGTGCGCATGCATCGCATGTTACGTCTGCAGAAGAAAGACTACCGTATCACCTTTGTCCCGGACCCGGTTTGCTGGACAATGGCGCCGGAGACGCTTGCAGGACTAGCGCATCAACGCATTAGATGGCAACGTGGATTATGCGAAAGTCTGTTCATGAATTTATCGCTACTGTTTAATCCTCGCGCAGGAATTGTTGGAATGTTGGCATTCCCCTTTATGTTGATATTTGAGTGGGCTGGCCCTCTCGTCGAGTTATTTGGTTTTCTGGCCATCGGCCTGGGATTTTACTTTGGCTATATTGACCCCGCTATTTTTGTTCTGCTGATAAGCGTGTCGATTGTTTTCGGTATGTTGTTATCCCTTACTGCGCTTTTATTGGAAGAGGTGTCGTTTCACATGTATCAACGCCCCAGGGAGCTACTGAAACTGTTTCTTGTGGCGATACTGGAAAACCTGGGTTATCGACAACTGAATACGGTATTTCGGCTCATCGGCTTTTCGCGCTGGCTGTTTGGTGCCGAACGAAAATGGGTATCGCCTGATCGAACGTAAACCGGAGCAGGATTGTATTGTTGACCTTGAATAAGTGGGGGAGGACAGGGAAATTGGTCGGCGTGAGAGGATTCGAACCTCCGACCCCTTCGTCCCGAACGAAGTGCGCTACCAGGCTGCGCTACACGCCGTAGAGTATTACTGAGCCGCGATTTTAACCCGAAACTTGTCCAAGCGTCGCGGGAATTTCTAACAGCTTGTTGAAAAACTACTGCGCTTGCCATGACGGCGTTGCAAAAGGGCTCAAAATGCTCATTTACTCCGTGTAAACTCCGCTTTTTCGCCCCTTTGCGCCTTGTCCTGGCTGCGCTCGCTACGTTTTTCAACAAGCTGTTAAAAAGTCCGGTGCACCGAGAACTTTGCCAGGGCCAGCATCGCCTCCTTATAGGGAGAATCCGGAATATCGACCAGACAGGCGATGGCCTTATCGGCCTCGGCCTGCGCCGCCTGGGCGGTGTATTCGATAGCGCCGGTCGATTTGATGGTCGCCAGTACCGAGTCGATATTATCCCGGCCGCCGTTTTCGATGGCCTGGCGGATCGAGGCGACCTGTTGAGGGGTCCCGACCCGCATGCTGTAGATGAGCGGCAGGGTGGGTTTGCCCTCCGCCAGGTCATCACCGACATTCTTGCCGATTTCATCCGCGCTTGAGTTGTAATCCAGGCAATCGTCCACCAGCTGGAAGGCGGTGCCAAGGTGGATCCCATAGGCGGCCATGGCCTGTTCCCGCGGCCTGTCCTGTCGGCTGATGACGGCGGCCAGTTGAGTCGCGGATTCAAACAGTTTGGCGGTCTTATTGTGGATGACCTGGTAGTAGCGTTGTTCCGTCGTATCCGGGTCATGCACATTCAACAGTTGCTGGACCTCCCCCTCGGCGATGGTATTGGTCGCATCGGCGAGGATCTCCATCACCCGCATGTTGTCGAGGGTGACCATCATCTGGAAGGCCCGCGAGTAGAGGAAATCCCCCACCAGTACGCTGGCCTCGTTGCCCCACAGGCTGTTGGCGGTATCCTGGCCACGGCGCAGGTCGGAGGCATCCACCACATCATCGTGCAGCAGGGTGGCGGTATGGATAAATTCGATCAGGGCGGCCAGGTCGATATGCTGTTCGCCCCGGTAGCCGAGGGCCCGGGCGCCGAGCAGGTGCAGTACCGGCCGCAGCCGCTTACCGCCACTGTTAACGATATGGTGGCCAATCTGATTAATCAGCACCACATCGGAACTGAGCCGGGCCTGGATGCAGCGATTTACCGCAGCCATGTCGTCGGCAATTAATGTATTGATATCAGCCAGTTCCATCGTATTCTATGTATATAGTCAAAGGTTGAGCATGCTAGGTGGCGGGGCGGGGGCTGTCAAGCTCTAATGACCTCCCCATTAAAAGGGTCGCCCAGCCCGAAAAAGGCGGCTTTACCCCGAATTCCACGTTGACCGGCTATAGGTAAGGCGCTAAAATTGCCGACTTTTCATGGCCCCTCACCAGAATTGTCTGTGGGGCAATAGTTTGGAGAACAAGCATGTACGCGGTAATTGAAACCGGTGGCAAACAATATCGTGTCTCCCAAGGACAACGTATCCGTGTCGAAAGCCTCGACGCTGATGAAGGTGCGACTGTTAATATCGAAAAAGTATTGATGGTTGCCAATGGCGAAGCAATCAAACTGGGTAAGCCCTACGTTGAAGGTGGCAAGGTCACTGCAACGGTTAAGGCCCATGGCCGCGGTAAAAAGGTGATGATCATCAAGTTCCGCCGCCGCAAGCACCACCAGAAGGTTCAAGGGCACCGTCAGAACTACACTGAAATTGAAATTACCGGTATTTCCGGTTAATTCCTGGTAAGAGGATAAGCAGGCATGGCACATAAAAAAGCAGGCGGCAGTACTCGTAACGGCCGCGATTCGGAATCCAAGCGACTTGGCGTCAAGCGCTTTGGCGGTGAGTCTGTACTGGCCGGTAATATCCTGGTCCGTCAGCGCGGCACCCAGTTCCACCCTGGCCTCAACGTGGGCTGTGGTCACGACCACACACTGTTTGCCAAGGTGACCGGCAAGGTGGTGTTCGAAACCAAGGGCCCCAAGCAGCGCAGACAGATCAGCGTCATACCTGCCTGAACGGGTCAGTATGTTGAGTTAAAAAAACCCCGTCTACCAGACGGGGTTTTTTGTTTATAAGGTAAGATCATCCCATGAAATTCGTCGATGAAGCATCCATCCGGGTCGAAGCCGGTAAGGGCGGCAATGGCTGCATGAGTTTTCGTCGTGAAAAATATATCCCCAAGGGTGGCCCGAATGGCGGCGATGGGGGAGATGGGGGGACGATCTATCTGGTGGGTGACGTCAACCAGAATACCCTGTCTGACTTCCGCTTTACCCGTCGCTACAAGGCTGAGAACGGCCAGCCCGGGATGGGCAAGAACTGTACCGGCAAGAAAGGGGAAGATATGTATGTCCGGATCCCCCTCGGCACCCTGGTTTACGATGAAGACACCGAGGAGCTGATCGGCGATGTGACCCGCGATGGACAGATCCTGCTGGTCGCCCGCGGTGGCATCCACGGCATTGGCAATACCCACTTCAAGAGCAGCACCAACCGTGCGCCACGCCAGTTCACTCCGGGGACCCCCGGGGAAGAACGCCAGCTCCGGCTGGAACTGAAGGTCATTGCCGACGTGGGTCTGCTGGGCCTGCCCAATGCGGGCAAATCAACCTTTATCCGTGCAATCTCCTCGGCCAAACCCAAGGTGGCGGATTACCCCTTTACCACCCTGCACCCTAATCTGGGTGTGGTCAGCGTCGATACCCACCGCAGTTTTGTGGTGGCGGACATCCCGGGTATCATCGAGGGCGCGGCGGAAGGTGCCGGCCTCGGCCTGCAATTCCTCAAGCATATTTCGCGCACCCGCCTGTTACTGCATCTGGTGGATATCGCACCGCTGGGTGAGACCCACGACCCGGTGGAGGATGTGCGGGTCATTGAGCGGGAGCTGGTAAATTACAGCGAAGAGCTGGCCGGTTATGAACGCTGGCTGGTGCTGAACAAGCTGGATCTACTGCCGCCGGAAGAACGGCAACCGCGTTGCCAGGCCATCGTCAAGGCGCTGGACTGGCAGGGGCCGGTCTTTTCGATCTCGGCCATGAAGCAGGAAGGTACCCGGGAACTGTGTTTCCGGATCATGGAACTTATTGAACAACAACGGGCAAAGGCCGCCGAACTGGATGAACCCCCGGCGGCCGATGATGAACCACCGGCGGCAGATAACGAATAAGCAAGAACAAATCTATGCAACACCGCAAACAACTCGCCAGCGCCGAGCGCTGGGTTATCAAGATCGGCAGCGCCCTGTTGACCAACGAAGGGGCCGGCCTGAATGGTGACGGTATCCAGCGCTGGGTGGACCAGATGAGCCAGCTGCGTCGTGAAGGGGTGGAACTGGTGCTGGTCTCCTCCGGCGCAGTGGCAGAAGGCATGGCCCGTCTGGGCTGGAAGAGCCGCCCGCGTGAACTCCATAAGCTACAGGCCGCCGCCGCCGTCGGCCAGATGGGCCTGGTGCAGGCCTATGAATCCCGTTTTCAGAAATACAATCTGCACACCGCCCAGGTGCTGCTGACCCATGACGACCTGTCGAGCCGCGAGCGCTATCTCAATGCCCGTAGCACCCTGCGTACCCTGCTGAGCTACGGGGTCGTGCCGGTCATCAATGAGAATGACACCGTGGTGATCGATGAAATCCGCTTTGGCGATAACGACACCCTGGCGGCCCTGGTGGCCAATCTGGTGGAGGCGGACCACCTGATCATCCTGACCGATCAACAGGGCATGTTTGACAAAGACCCGCGCGCCAACCCGGATGCAAAGCTCATCAGCGAGACCCCTGTCTCGGAGCCTGGCCTTGAGGCCATGGCCAGCGGCGGGGCGGGCAGTCTTGGCCGGGGCGGGATGTTGACCAAGATCCGCGCCGCCCGTCTGGCGGCCCGTTCCGGGGCCTCCACCGTGATCGCCTATGGGCGGGCCGAGGACGTGCTGTTACGGGTCCGCAAGGGTGAAACCATCGGTAGCCTGCTCTATACCGAAAAGGCCCCGGATACAGCCCGTAAACAGTGGCTGGCGGGGCACCTGCAATTGCGCGGCAAGCTGGTTATCGACCAGGGGGCCTGCAAGGTCCTACGCGAATCCGGTCGCAGCCTGCTGGCGGTGGGGGTGAAGGCCGTCGAGGGACGATTCGTCCGTGGCGAGGTGGTGGCCTGTGTCGATGAAAGCGGTCGGGAGATCGCCCGTGGCCTGACCAATTACAATGCCGATGAGATCGCCCGTATCAAGGGCCAGCCCAGCGAAAAGATCGAGGGCCTGCTGGGTTACGTCGATGAACCTGAACTGATACACCGGGATAATCTGGTCCTGGTTTAGACCTGTGCTATCTTTTAAGAATCAAGAATAACAACATTCTTTTTCTTAAATCGGTTGTAAAGAGTTTCCATGAATAAAAGCTTGTTTACCGGCCAGCAGCAGGTGACCACCCGTGCCCTGTTTCTGGGCCAGCGCCTGGAATTACGCAATTTTAAGCACACCCAGACCCTCTCCAATATACCCTTGACTATCACCGCCGGGGCCAATGGCTGCGCCATGCTGTTTCGCTATGGGGCGGTGGTGATGATGGGCCTGAGCAGCGTCGAGGAAATGAGTCTGCTCTCGGAGCTGGAAGACCTGATCATCGACCCCTTTGCCGAGGTCGAGGACGAAAGTGTCAACCTGGTTCGAAGTGACACGGACAAAGAGGGTATCGATCTGGCCAACATCTACCTGCAGGGGTTTGATCTGGAACGCTTGCAGGTGGTGGCCAATATTCTCGCCAAGAGTGTGGTACTTGGCCACTATGAAAAGAGCCTGGCC
>JAHEDB010000054.1 GCA_024641465.1 Chromatiales bacterium
ACAGATCCTGCTCAATCTGTGCAGTAATGCCATCAAATTCACCGACAAGGGCTCCGTGCGCGTCGCCGTACATTATGACGCCCTTAGCCGGGAACTCAGTTTCCGGGTCAAGGATAGTGGTATCGGCATGACTGCCGAGCAAATTACCAAACTGTTTAAACCCTTTCAGCAGGCCGATAGCAGCACGGCCCGGCGTTTTGGCGGTACCGGTCTTGGCCTGTCACTGTCGAAAAATCTGGCGAATCTGCTGGGGGGGGACCTGTTTGTCAGGAGCGAGTCGGGCATGGGCTCTATATTCGAGTTTAAACTTCAACTCGAAGCTTCTGCTGATGAACGGCTGATCACCAGTATCGATGAAATAACAATAGATCATGAGCCGCACAACCCGAGTGTGCCCACGAAGGCTCTGGCAGGGCATATTTTGCTGGCGGAAGACAATAAGACCAATCAGCAGCTAATCAGGATGTATCTGGAAAAGATGGGGGCGAAGGTGACCTGTGCCGACAATGGCCAGATCGCCGTTGACCTGGCGCAGCAAGACAGTTATGACCTGATATATATGGATATGCAAATGCCCGTCATGGCGGGTATCGATGCCGTATATAAATTACGCGAGCTGGGCTGCGCGACACCGATCGTCATGCTGACCGCCAACGCCACGGCGGAAGACAGACAACAATGTCTGCGGGCGGGCGCAAATGATTTTGCCACCAAACCCATTGTCCGGGAAAAACTCTATGAGACGACGGCGAGATATCTAAAACGGTCAGCGCAGGCTGCATCGGCCAACACCGCCATCTATTCCAGTCTGCTGGAAGATGACCCCGAGTTTGCGGACATACTGTATAGCTACCTTGAATATCTGAAAAAGTTTCAGGAACAGGTCATGGACGCATTCGAGAGCGGTGATCAGGCAAAATTCCGACGTATCCTGCATGACCTGAAGGGCACCGCCGGCAGTTATGGCTACGACGAACTGTCTCAGCTGGCGGAGCGGATTGAAAACCATAATAAGCGGCAGGAAAAGCAGGTCGTCGCCACCTTGTTGGATGACCTCAACGTATTATGTGAGCGTGTTTATCTGGGCTTAAATCAGCCAAAGGCAGGTAAGGATGGTCTGCCAGGGTCAAGCACGATCAATTAATTCCCTACCGTTACCGGAAAGCAAAACGGCTTGAGCCTGTTTTGTAGCAACCCGTCTGTAACCGGCCATTATCAAACCTGGGCGATTGCCTGACAGACCTTACCCTCGGCGCGTGATATATTGGTGGGGTGTTGTCAGCGTTATCGGAGCGGTAAAGCCGATATCCGATTTATTTATTCCGCCCACAACGGGGGATAGCGGTCTATATTTAGATGCAGTTGGGGGAGAAGACAGACCGGCCGTGAGCATCGAATCAGATTATTTCCACCGCAACGAGGTTCCCGGCTGTTTTCTTTAGCGTATGCGGTCTGATATTATTTGTGGGTTTTTATAAATGGCTGGTCATGTTATTGCGCACAGCTGTTAGTATCGAGCATCGTAAAAAAGCAACAATTCGATCAAAAGCATTACAACAGACAATTAAAAAAAGTCAGGTGAACACCATGCGTAATCTACATATCATTTTTTATGCAATGCTGATTTTGCTGTTTGGCACGGGTTCCGCAAGTGCGGAAGGTGGTGCAGTAACAGGCGCCGGCGTCGCGGCAGGACATGCAGCCAATAATGGCGATGCTGGTGGAGTCGAAGGAGAAGGTGACGGCGCTGCAGGCGACGGTACGCATAACCCCTATCGTGCCGCCGGTACGCCGGTCAATGCGACACAGGCCATCGGCATGGCTGGTAAGGTCAGGGATGTCATGGTGCAGCGCGGCGATCTGACTAAAAGCTGGTCCAGTGTAAAAATAACCGAGGCGAAGCAGCGTACTTTCAAAAATGAGAAGGAATGGATCATTGTCCTCAACAACCCGAAGGAGACGGAGCCGGGTCGTAAAACCCTCTATATCTTCCTCGACACCTTCGGTGATGTGGTCGATATGAATTACACCGGCGAGTAGTCATTCCCCACCGTCTGGCTTAGTTTAAGTCGATAACGATTGTTCAGTCCGTTGCGCAAACACATCGCCGGGCGATGGCGCAAACAGATTTTACTTTATCCCATCCAGAAAATTCTTTACCGCACTGACCATCGCCTCTTCGTGACCGGCAAAAAAGTGATCGGCACCGGAAATAACAACCTGCCGTGAGGCGTTGTTACTTAGAGATGCCTGGCGTTTTTTCGTACTCGCCAGGACATGCGGCAGGTCATTGCTGCCATACAGATCGAATATCGGCGCCTTGATGTCAGTAAAGGTATCGCCCTGGGTCAGGCTGATGGCCGCCCAGGCGTTGACGTCAGTCGGGTTTGTCTTCATATAGCGTCGACTCATGCGCGAGCCGTTGCTGTGGGAGACGATGGCAATCTTTTTATAGCCCTTTTGTTTCAGGTAGGCGACGGCAATTTGCAGCCGTTCCACGGCATCGGGGAAGAGGGCCGGATACGCCTCAGCACCGGCCGTGGCGGCGAGCACCGGCATCTGGATGGACAGGGTGGTATAGCCGTGATCAAACAGGCGTTGCCGCAGGGTGCCGATCATACCCGAATCCGGGTGAAGGCCCATGCCGTGCGCCACCACCAGTGCCATCTCGGCATCATCCTCTTCCGCCAGGATACCGAGGAATGGGTGGCCGTTTTGTTGGGCAAGGTAGATCGCCTCACCAACAATCAGGCCGGGCACGACTTCATCGGCCCAGCGTTTTTCGCGGCCGTAGTCGGGGGCGGCCAGCAGCGGTCCGGCACTTAAGGACAGGACCAGAAAGGAGACAAATACGCGCATTTTTTTCTGCAACAGAGTCATAGCGTTGAACCTTTTGAAATTACCGGTGTGTGAAATGATGCGGACTATATAATACTGCTCGGGTTAATAACAGATAGCAAAATACACCGGGCGTGCACATTCTGTGTGTTGCCCGCTGTGTATTAACACAGTCACCGTGTCCAGAGGCAGGAAAATCCATTGGATTTGTCGGCTAACGACACAGGCGGATCACTCCCCGCTTGTTGGAGACGCGAGACACGACAGGGCCCGCGGAAATATTCCCGTCATTGAAGCAGGTTTCTTGCGGGTCCTGACTATGATAGTGTTTTGACTACTATCACCTTATTATCTGGATATCATGCAACAACAGGAACCGCAACCGAACCCGAATCGCCGCATGGCAGGCTGGATGATCACCGGTGTCTGGCTACTGGTGTTTGGCCTGCTCACGCTGTTTTTTCAGAACTATCTGGAGAAGGAACGCAATCCCAACCGCAATGTCGCGGCACTGACGGCCGATAACGGTGCGCGGGAGGTGATCCTGCAACGTAATCGCTTCGGGCATTACAACGTCACCGGTAAGATCAATGGTCGGCCGGTGGAATTTCTGCTCGATACCGGCGCGACCCATATCGCCATTCCCTCAGGTGTGGCAAAGAGGCTGGGTTTATCGCGTTTATACGAAACGAATATTCACACCGCCAACGGCAACGCCCGGGCCTATGGCACCAAACTGGATTTGGTCAGCGTCGGGCCGATTGCCCTGTCGGATCGCAAGGCGATGATTACCCCCGGCATGACCGGTGAGGTGGTGTTGCTGGGCATGGGATTTTTAAAGGATATCGAGTTTACCCAGCGCGGTGATCTGTTGATCCTGCGGCAGTATCCCGACCGCTAAATAACTGCTCCAAAAAGGTATCCAGTTACTGCTAACCCAAACATAGCGCTGTCGTTGCGAGGCCTGATTTGTAGGCCGTGGCAATCTCCTGTTCAGGGTATAATAGATGGAGATTGCTTCGTCGTTATCACTCCTCGCAAAGACGCAGGCTTTTCTACGGGTTTCCTATAGTGAAAGAATGATGGATATGAATTTGGAACAGTTATTTAGTTTATATGGCCGAATATATTTCGTTGCACGATATAATCAATTTAAGGATAGCCTGATGATTCAATCTCGTATTACAAAACTGTTATTGATGTTAATGCTGTGCGCAGGCAGCGGCCTGGTGGCGGCGGATGATCACGGTGACCGTGCCAGCAAGCTCGAACTGGATCTGGTCGGCCTATATAACCCGCTGGGTATCTCACTGGCGGCGCGATCTTATTTTCGAAATACCTATCACCATGATGATGCGCCGCTGTGGGACGGACTGTACTGGCAGGCCGGTGGTCAGCTCGCCACCAATCCCGCCTATCAGCGTGCCGGTCTGCATCTGGAGTGG
The DNA here is from genome assembly GCA_024641465.1 of Chromatiales bacterium. Taxonomy (GTDB): domain Bacteria; phylum Pseudomonadota; class Gammaproteobacteria; order UBA6429; family Thiohalophilaceae; genus JAHEDB01. The sequence continues at coordinate 4,284 of JAHEDB010000054.1, forward strand.
ATGCCCATCGCGGTGATGCAACTGCGTGCCCAGTATGATCGCTATTACTTTACCGGCAGCAACGGCACGCTGCTGGCCTTTGATTCCAGTGATCAGGCTTATGGCGACAATGAGATCAAGGCTCGCCAGGGGCAGGAACAATCCGGTTACGGTAATCGTTACCTGGCCAACCTGACCCTGCGCGCCAGGCTTGGCAACATCATCCTGCGTAACGTCAGCGATGTGGCCAAATACGAATTTCCCGGCGCCGGGCCGTATTATCTCGAACGCGAGTATGAGTTGCTCATGGCCAGCAACGATTATATCTTTTCGAACCAAACCTATCTGTTGTTTGAGCACAATAACGGCCAGGGCAGGACCACCTGGTTCGGCCCCTATTATGATTACGTCAGGGTGCGTGAGACCGGCCTGGTCCGTGAGCGCCTGGGGCTGACCGTGTATCAGGAACATGCCAAGGCCATCGGTATGCTGCAAAAACCACGCTGGTATCTGCAATCCGGTGTGTACCTGACCGAGCGCAACCGGCAGGATGAGTTTTATCTGGTCCTCGGTATCGGCGGCGACCTTGAATTTTAATGACACAACGGCCCGAATCGGGCAGGTGACGGCATGAGGTGTGTGATTTTCCGTTGTAGTAAAAAACAGGAGATGTATCTCTATGTCCCCTACCGGGAAGACGAGACGGCCCTGTTACAGGGCTTGCCTGCGGGCCTGGAAAAACTCACCGGTCGGCTGGAAAAGGTCATGGAGCTGGAACTGACGCCGGAGCGAAAACTGGCGCGGGCCAGGGTAGAGGAGGTGATGGCCGCCCTGTTGGAAAAGGGTTTTTATCTGCAATCACCACCGAATGAGATATTTCGTAAGGATGACAGTATGTTACGCGACCCCTCCGACTCCTTTTAATAATGGCGGCAGTCCTGATCGGCCCGCTTAAAAACCAAGTAATTTACTCATAAATTCCCTTATCCCTAGATAAGATATCTGAAGTATCTAATACCTGAGTGAATAACTATACTTCATCGGCTATTTGGATGGCGTGATGTTAAAAGCCGGATTTTCATGAGTTATACCTACTATATAAATAAGGAGTTGTTGTGAGTCATATTTCAGATGCAGATGTTAAACGTACGTTGATGATTGTGTTTGGCGCGATTACCGTGATCTTCATCGTCGCGATCGCCATTGCCCGGTCGCTCGTTTACTAAGTAACGGTGTTTCGACCGTTACCTGATAACGGTCTGTTCCACCCAAAACCAGGTTGTCAGTATGGCAACCTGGTTTTTTTGTTCGCTGCCTCGTTACGTCTGGCGGCGACTCGCTGCTGTCACACGGACTATTAATCAGGGGCGGCTGGTTGCCGTGCAGTTGTTAGCGATATCTGAGGTCTGCGTTATCTGTTGTTGTAGCCTCTGTTGGTCCTGATGTTCCTGCCGTTTGTATTGCAGATAATCCTGTTTATCCATTTCATAGAGTTGCAAGTGGTGTTGCTCCGTCAGGTCAAACCAATTGTTGATGCGGGCAATGAATCGGTCCACGGTTTTGATGTGTAAGGTATCGAGATAGCTCTGGATGGCCAGATAATAACGCACGGCATTGCGCTCGATGATCCCCCGTACCCCGCCGACATAAACAGGTTTGCCATGCTGATCATTGCCAGTGATGCTGAAACCGAGTTTGCCGCTGCCGAGGGTGGCGAGATAGGTGCCCATGCCCATGCTGGTGATAAAGTTGTATTTATAGGAATAACTGAAGTAGACAAAACTGCTCGATGCATTCAGGGGAATGGTCTGTATCTTGAGCCGGTAATCACTCGTCCCGGCCGGACCATCCGTCGCACTCATGTCGATCTCAACAAAATCCCTGGCTTGCGCAATAATGTCAAAACGATAGGTCAATTGGTAAACATCATCGGCCCTTTCGTAATATTTTCTGCCTGAGTAAAAGGTCAGTTGGCAATAGTCTTTGAGTGACCGGTAGGTGCAGGCCTTGATATTAAGATGTTGCGGGGCGATGTCACACCAGTTGGCCGGGGTGAGCAGGGCTTGACTGACGACACTAAACGGGTGATGGATGACGCCATAAATGACGCCGGTCATGGTATTGTTTTCATCACTGGAATGGATATAGACAGGAATGCCATAGGCATTTTTATCAAGCACAGGTTTTAACTGTGTATAGAGATTAAATAGCTCAGCTTGTCCGGCCCGGCTGTCGGTTATCGGCCAGAGCAGACACAACAGAAGAAAAGACCGGCAGATAGCCTGAATTCGGCATGATTTTTTTAAATGCATAGATTAATTAATACATCCCCTGATGGCTTAATTCAAGAAGCCCACGCATCTGGACCGATTAATTGTTTGTGTTACTCGGATATTATTATTTCGAGCCATTAACAGGGAAATATTTTCCCGGCGGCAACGACTCATATTGTTATGGCCAGTGATTGGGCGAATCGGTTAGACTTGTCGGCAGTGGTTTTGTCACAATAAATGCACAGGGGCGACACATGCACGATATCAATGAGTTAAATACCCGCTTTGGTCTGGCCGAGAAACTGAGCTTCAGTACCATCGGTGAAAACATGGCGATGGCCGTGGTCAGCACCGAACAGTGCTCGGCGCGCATCGCACTACAGGGTGCCCAGGTGGTGGACTGGACCCCGGTAGGGGCCAAACCGGTGATCTGGTTATCGCGTGACGCAAAATTCCTGCCGGGCAAGTCAATCCGCGGCGGTGTGCCGGTGTGCTGGCCCTGGTTTGGGGCGCATGAGTCACGCAAGGATGTCCCGGCCCATGGCCATGCCCGGACCGTGCCCTGGGATGTGCTGTCCAGTAAGTCATTGGAAGATGGCCGTATCAAACTGACTTTTTGTCTGCAAACCAGCCCGGCCACCCAGGCGCTGTGGCCACATGATACCCCCCTCGAACTGCATATCAGCCTCGGCACGACACTGGAGCTGGAATTGATCACTCGCAATAATGACAGCGAACCTGTCATCATTTCCGAGGCCCTGCACACCTACTTTGCGGTCGGCGATATCCGGCAGGTCGGGGTTATCGGGCTGGACAGCTCCAGCTATCTGGACAAGGTCGACGAGTTTACACGCAAGACTCAACGGGGCAACGTGACCTTCACCGGTGAGGTGGATCGGGTCTATGTCAATACCGAGTCCGAGTGCATCATCAATGATTCCGTCTGGCAGCGGCGCATCCATATTAAAAAGGAAGGCAGCCGTTCGACCGTGGTGTGGAATCCGTGGATCGACAAGGCCGCGGCCATGGGCGATCTGGGTGAGGCGGGTTATATGGCGATGCTATGCGTTGAGTCAGGGAATGCGCTGGACAATCTTGTTACCATCGAACCTGGCGAAGAACATCGCTTGCGGGTTATTTACAATATCGAATAAGTAAATCGTCACCGGTCGTGAGTTGCAGGTTATTGCTACTCGCGTGCCGGTGAAAATCCTCTCATGGGCATATCAAGACGAAAACGGCTAGGCAAGTATCTCGGCCTCTTGTTGGCCATGTTGCTGTTGGGCCTCGGTCTGTTAAATTACCTCGCCCCGCTAGTCGATATCAGCCCATACCAGAAAGACCTGACCGCACTGATTTCTCAAACCGTACAGCGCCGCTTTGAGCTGGACGAAAAACTTTATATCAAACTCAGCCTCAAACCGACCATCGTCATGGGTAAACTGTCGATCAGCAATCCCGATTGGTGCAAATCCCCCTATTTACTCCACGCGGAGCAGGCCGAGCTGGGTGTCGATCTGCTGGACCTGGCCCTCGGCAAGATCACCATCAATCGTTTGATCCTCAAACAGGCCAGCCTGAATCTCGAACAGGACGCCAGTCGCAACAACTGGTCATTTGGCAAAACCGACAAGACTGACGCCGACAAGCCCCCGCAGGGGAGCAGCCCGGTCAGACTGGACTTTGCCGTCATGGAGGAGGTTACTATTGATTATCTTTCCCCCAAACTGCACAAACAATTGCACATCAAACGTGCGGCGCTGAAAAAGAGCCTGCGCAGACGTTATAAATTCGATATCGAAGGTGAACTGAACAAACAAAAACTGCATGTTGTACTCAATAGCAATCGCTGGTTCGACGTGCAGGACATCCGGCCGCTGACACTCAGGCTGGATGTCGGTCTGGCGAAAAACAACCTGCAAGCGGATATCAACATTCAACAGATCATCCCGCGCCTGCAGGCGGATGTTAAGCTGCAATCAAACCATCTGGACTTCAATCAATTACTGGCTATGCTGCCGGGCGATAAGGCGGGGCAGGCATCCACGCAACCGAACGCCATCGACCCCTGGCTGCAACAGATCGATAACATTGCGCTGGATCTGAATGTCGGCAGGTTGCTCTATGGTTCATACGAGATAAAAGATCTTTCGACCCAGAACCGAATCATGCAGGGCGTGTTTGATAAATCTGCGCGTTTTTCAGTCAAGGCCTCGGGCAAAGCCGGGAACATCATCAACCTCAAGGCGGACAAGCCAGGTTCAGCGACCACCGGCGGCAAGCCGGGGCAGGCCGGGTTTTTAGTCGCCAGCCAGGGCAACACCCTTGACGAATTAGTAAATGGCGCGAGTATTGAACTCCAGGCGACAAATCTGTCCGGCAACCTGTATAAAGATTATCTCGTCAAACAGATCAAGCTGACCACCGATACTGCACGGGCGCTGCATGTTGATGGGACCATGCTATTTAATAAGTCACCGCTTGCCTTCAATCTCAAAACCGGCCAGGCGTTTATCGAATCATTGTTGCAGCGCGAGTCGGCGCAGGTGGATGCGGCGCTGGATATCGGTAAATCAAAGGTCACGGTTAATACCGCCGCTCGGGATCTATTTAAGCCCGGCCAGCGAAAACTCCAGATGACGGTGGCCGGCGATAATATGGTGGCGTGGGAACCGGTACTGGATCGGGCGATGTATAAACTCAAACACTACCGGATCGAAGCTGATATGGAGTTGCAGGCGAAGGGCATCAAGGTAAACCGATTTACCGCCAGGACACCCGATAGTGACTTGAAAGGGAAATTGTTTTACCGCTACGGCAAGCGGGTGACGGTAAACGCCCAGCTGGAAAACAGCCGTCTGCGTTGGGCCGACCTCAACAAGCAGGCCGAGGCCCCCGCACCGGTACAGCCCGTGACAAAGAAAAAAAATAAAAATAAAGAAATTGTCATGGTGATCCCAAAGACCGACCTGCTCGATATCCTGTCACCCGCATTTGATGTCAATCTGGTGATGAAGTCATCCGATGTGGTATTCAATAAATTTTCACTCAAGGGCCTCGACCTGAAGGCCCGTTGGCAGGACAAGGTGCTCGCCACCACGATCGACAAGGGCCGGATGGCGACGGGCGCGCTGACCGCCGATGTCTATCTGACGGTGGTCGACAACGAGGCGGCCGGCAAGGTCGAGGTACACATCAAACAAATGGATTATGGACAGTTGATGCAGGACATGGGCCTGGGTGACAAGATGAAGGGCAAGGCCGACGTCA
>JAHEDB010000471.1 GCA_024641465.1 Chromatiales bacterium
TCATCCAGGTTTGAGTCCGTTAAAAGCGTAAAATGTTCCGTCTTCAAATCCAGCACCGCAATATGAAACGCGCCCTCTACCCTGTGTACCATAGCAACTTTTTGCCCATCCGGCGAAACACTGGCGCGGGCGTTATAACTCCCTTCATAAGTCAAACGCTCGACCTTGCCGCTGGCGCCACTACGATCGACTGCCACGCGATAGATCTGCGGCCCACCACTGCGGTCGGAGGTAAAGATCAGACCACGGCCATTCGGCAACCAGGCGGGTTCCGTATCGATGGCATAATTACGGGTGATCCGCGTGAGCTTGTTAGTGGCGACATCCATCACGTAAATTTCCGGATCACCGTCTTTTGACAGCGTCATGGCCAGCCGCTCGCCATCGGGCGACCAGGCGGGGGCATTGTTCAGCCCCTGATAACCGGCCAGACGCTTTGAGCGTCGGGTAAAGACGTTCTGAATAAATAATTCCGGTCTGCCATTGGTATACGCCACATAGGCGATATGCCGACCATCGGGCGACCAGGAGGGTGACAACACCGGCTGGATCGAGGAATAAATGATCCGCTCGTTATAACCATCGGAATCGGCCACCGCCAGTTTGTAGATCTTGGTCTTGTCGGCGCCCTTTTCAACCACCGTGACATAGGCAATGTGGGTATCAAAGGCCCCGCGCACCCCCATCAGCTTTTCATATATAAGATCGCTGATATGGTGAGCGGTACGGCGCAATTCTTCCCTGGTTGTGGTGATGCTATAACCGGTCAATTGTGCCGATTTATAGATATCAAACAACTGGAATTGCACCTGATATTTGCCGTCCTTGAGCGGGGTAATTTTACCTACCACCAGATTCTCGACATTCAGCACCCGCCAGGTCTGAAAATTGATCTGACTGCCGACGGTAGGACGATCCACCAGGTCTTCATTCGCCACCGGAGCGAATCGACCACTGCGTTGCAGATCGGCGCGGATCACCGCCGTCACATCCTCCGGCAAGGCCTGCCTGCCTTCCCACAAAAAGGGCACGATGGCGATAGGCAGGGCGCCTTCAACCCCCTGGGTGATGTCGATAGTCAGGCTGGCATGGGCCTGACTAAACGACAGATACAACATTATGACGGTAAGAATTTTTTTCATTTTCAACATGCTTTATATCTAGTTTTTCTTTTCCAGGGTAAACGGGAATTTCAAATCTCGGAACACATCAAACAGACCGGACTCCGCAGGCGGTACCGGCAGGGGTGAGGCCTTTTGTACCGCATTTTCGACTGAACGATCGAAAGTCGGGTCGCCACTACTCCTGGTCAATTGTACCTGAATCACATCCCCGCTGGGTATCAGCCTGACCTGTACCTCACAGCTCATCCCCTGTTTGGCGCTGGCCGGGACATTCCAGTTCTGTCGCACCTTGGCCTCGATCATGGCGCGGTACTGATTGATCATGGATTGTTTCTGTTTGTTCGATTCCAGTGCCAGACGTTCCTGTTCGGCCTGTAGTTTGCCGCGTAGTTCCTGTTCGCGTTTCTGCTGTTCGATCTTTTCCAGGCGCTGCTCTTCCTGCTGGCGTTTTTCCTCCAGATCCTTTATGCGCTCCTGTTCCTTTTTGCGGTTTTGCTCCAGGGTCTTTTGCTCGGCGATACGCATCTTCTTGGCATCAGCGAGTTTTTTCTCCTCATTGAGGCGCGCCTGTTCGGCCTTTTTGGTAGCCTGTTCCAGCTCCCGCTGTTTCTTGTGTTCGGCCGCCTTGATCTTCTTCAGTTCCTTATCGATTTTTTTCGCATCGACCGTGACCGCGTGGACGATCTCCTCGCCCTTGTCCTTTGATGCGACTGCCGCCGGCTTGTCGCTGAATTTAAAACTGATCACCATGATCGTGATCAGTCCGAGATGGACAATCACGGCATAAAAGATCGCCCGCGGGTACTTCCGGATAATATCTAGCATACTACTTGCGCTTGCCTTTAAGCTTCTGGGGCGGCTCAGTGATCAGGCCGATGTTATTGACCCCGGCCTTTTGCAACAGCGACATGGCGACGATCACCTTGCCATATTCGACGCTCTGATCGCCGCGCACCAGGACATCCGCCCCCTTGCGATGGCGTAAAACCGCGGAGACACGCGCCACCAGGGTCTGGTCGTCAATCGATTGCTCGGGTTTCTCGCCGATATTCAGGTAATACCGACCCCTGGCATCGACGGTGACGATCACCGGCTCCTGCTCGACCTTGTCGAGGGGTCGGCTGGTGGTTTGCGGTAATTCCACCTTGACGCCTTCCGCCAGCAAGGGCGCGGTCACCATAAAGATCACCAGCAATACCAGCATCACATCAATGTAGGGCACAACATTGATCTCTGACATGCGCTTTTTCTTAAAGCGATTACTGGCCGGTACGTAACTCAAAATAGCGGTTCCCGAATCTAGTTATGGGCCTGACGTTGCAGGATGGTGGAGAACTCTTCGACGAAAATATCATAGCGCGCCACCAGTCTTTCCAGGTCATTGGAATAACGGTTGTAGCCGATCACCGCCGGTATCGCCGCGAACAGACCCATGGCCGTGGCGACCAAGGCCTCTGAAATACCCGGCGCCACCGCGGCAATCGTCGCGTGTTGCATCTGGCCGATGGAGTGAAAGGAATTCATGATCCCCCA
>JAHEDB010000055.1 GCA_024641465.1 Chromatiales bacterium
GACCCCGTTGGGTCCGTATAGTTAATATCACAAACTTCTAATACACTTATGTAACTACCTGATTTCATGATTTATTATACGACGACTGCCCCATTATCCAAAATTTGCATAACGTGACACGGTATTGCAGTCTGCAACCTCTTTGAATAAGCTCATATTTTTTACCTAGGAGGTAACCTTATGGGGTCCTGAAAGCGTCTATCATCCACACAAACCCAAGCTGCTGGAGCAAAACTAAACTTGCCTGTCTACGCCGACACTACAGTCCTAAAACAACTTCAAGCTATATCTACTGGTGTCGTCAGTACATTCTGTTTCATAAAAACCGACACCTCAAGGTGATGAAAGGTGACGGGGTCAGGCCTTACAGTTTACAACCAAACCTATAAATAACTTCTCGTTTAATGATGACAGCAGTTCGCTGGGACAAGCCCCCTTTGATGGCGCGTTTTCAGGTTTTGTATTCTAAAAAATAAAATAGGTGCGCCGCAGGACGCGGCGCTGCTCATCACCGCCACAGGGATGTGGCGTTGATGAGCATCAATTTGAATACAAAACCTGAAAACACGGTTGCGCCATCTCAGGGGGAGGACTTTTTGGATACTTTTTGGTCCTTCACAATTTTGTTTGGAACAAAATTGGACAGCCTTTGGCTGCCCGAAGGGTGAAGGCCATGGAGGGCCTTCATCCAAAAGTATCGCGACCATCCGTTCGCGAACGGATTTAGATCAGCATCGCGATAGCGATAACAATACAGGGATGTAGTAATGTCGCAGGAGGCATGGATGTCGGGAGCAATTCCATTTAGAAAGGCAGGAGGTTCATCAGGAGCTTGCCGCGTCGTAAAACCCACTCCTCGCAACGACACTACGCTCAGTTGGAATTTAATTTATTAGTTCTGACACACTGCGCGGTTAAAAAAGGTGATGGCATCAAGCCACGGCAACGCGGATCTCATCACTGTCATTCAAAATCGCCCGGGCCCGTTGCATCAACAGGCGGGTATCCTCGCCCTTTTGCCATTGCACCATGCCGACCTTGGTACACAGGTGCAGGGTGTCGCCCTTGAGTTCGGGCATGGTCAGTTCTCCCAGGCGTTCACGGATCTTGTCGGCCAGGTGGTCGGCGATATCCTGCGGGGTCTCGGGCATGATGAGCATGAATTCGTTTTCACTCAGGCGGCCGATGGAATCGGCCCAGCGCATCTGGTCATTGAGGATCTGACTGATGGCCTGTAACAACTGGTGCCCTTTCTCATAACCGAAGCGGTGCTGGATATCATCCAGGTTTTCGATCCGCATGATCAGGATCGATAACAGATTGTTATAGCGACGACTGCGCGAGACCTGCGGTTCCAGTGACTGATAAAGGCCGCGTGGGTTGAGCAGACCGGTTGTCTCATCGACAATATTCAGTTCATGCACCTTCAGCTTGAATTCGTCCCTTTCCCTGGCAAGCTGCCGCACCAGAGTGGCATCCTTCAGGTATTGCAGCTGACTGCCGTCTTTCAGCTTCTGGGAAGAGACTACCAACCAGGCCTCGGGGCGATTTTCCAGGGCGCTGAGATGGATCGTCGCCTCATCTTCAAACAGATTCTGGTATTCGGCAGGGACCGCATCGACGGTTTTACCAAGCACTTGCAGTGAGGAGATACTGGAAATGATCGGAAAATTATCATTCACCCAGACGACCTTGCCCAACGGGTCGATGAGCATCATCCCCAGTGGATTGGTCTGTAAAATGTGTAACAGTTGTTCTTTTTCGAGTTGATCCATCATTGCTGTTTACCGATGTTTTCCTATCCCTAATTCGATTATCGGTTAAAGTATTTCAGAACTTGAGTGAGGGCAAGAGGCCAATGGGCCCCTTGCACGTCATTTATATTATTTTATTATAAAACAACCAGTTAGACTTTTTCCGCCGATAGCCTATTTGTTGCCGCGCATTTGCCGGAAGATATCCACCAGATCCTTCTCCCAGCGATTGATAATCTTCGCCAGCTCGGCATCCCCCGCCATGTTGAGGTGCTGGGGATTGGCGGTCACCAGGATGGTGTCCTGGTCTTCGGCAAAAATGGAGATCTTCATCGGCAAATAAGCGGTCAACTCAGGATGAGTTTGACTCAAATGCCGAATCTCATCCGGTTTGCCATAGAACACCACACGGTATTTATCGGTCTTGTAGCCACTCTGGGTCAAACCGATATCGACCCGCTGCACACGACTCACCACATAGCCCTTGGCCTGGATCAGAGCTTGCAGCTCGGACATCGCCTCGGGAAAGGTCTGGGTGGTACGGGCCATCATCATGTTGTCGGCCTGGGCCGCATGCGATATCAGTAACAGGCCAGCGGTGATCAGGGATGATAAAGCCATTGCCAGTGAATACCCACGGCGTTTTTGTATCAGATTCATAACGTGGACTCCTCCAGTATCTCGGTATAGGTGTCGAACATGCCACCACACAACTTGTCCAGTTCATTATTATTAAACAGGCCGCTAAGGCGTTTCGGGTTAATGGCGTACAGCTTCACCTTGCCCTGATTCTCAATAATCGTCACCCGGCAGGGTAGAAACAGGCCGACCCGGGGATCGACCGTGAGGGCCTGATTGAGCAACTGGAAATTGCAGAAATAGACAATGACCTGTTTCTGGTTATCGTCGCCCTTTTTGAACAGTCCGTCTTCCAGGGTTTGTACCCGGATGACACGAAAGTTCTTGCCGACGGCCGCACGCTGTACATTGGCCACAGTCTTGGCCAAATCATGGGGCGAGTCATAGACCAGGGTCAGCGGCTCCTTATGTAAATCATATTCCGGTTTCTTGGCCTGTTTTTCAAAACTGCGCACATAGGCCACCACATCATTCACGTCCTGTTCCGATAAGCCCTGTTTGAGATAAGACATCATCGGCGTGCCCTCGCGTCCTTCCATCAGGGCAGCCTTGATTAACTGGTCGCTGGCAGAGGCGAGAAAACCGGGATTACTGATCGACGGTGCAATGATCGGCAGGTCACGGGGGCGCGAGAAAGTGACGCCGGTGCCATGACCGCCATCACCTTGATGACCATGACAGGCAGCACAATGTTCGCCATACAGCTTTTTGCCATGCGGGGCATTTCCCATTACCGGCTTGCTGTCATATACCGGCGCCTTAACGGGCACAAAGCCGCGGATAAAGGTCACGATGGCCTTGATTTGGTCTGGCTTAAGATAACTAAAGGACGGCATGACACGGCCAGGACGACCATAGCGGATAGTCTTGATGAGAAATTCATCATCGACGGTTTTCTGGAAGGCCGGCAGGGCCAGTGGCACCCCCACACCGCCATTACCTTCACTGCCATGACAGGCAGCGCAATACTGACTATATAGCTGCTCGCCGCCCTGAGCAAAAACAGCCAGAGGCAGCGTCAGCCATAACAGGATTATTACCCGAACGCGTAATGACATAACTATTCCTTAAAAATCAAAATGCTTTGTAAATTTAGTCTATTCTAATCAGAATGCACAATGACGTATATCATAATTCACTAATATACTAGATTAGCGCAATAAGCGCTTTCGAAACACCTGGATTTCACGGGCCGTTTGCAGGTCACCCCTTTGTTCCGCCACCCGTATGCCCTGTTCGTAGGCGGCCAAGGCCGATTCGATATGATTGAGTGCGGCATGGGTCTTGCCGAGCAGTTTCCAGGCGGCTGAATAAGCCGGGTCAAATTCAAGACACTTTTCCAGGTGCAAAATCGCCATATCGTATTCAGCGAGGTTGTGACAGGCCTGCCCCAGCCCAAACCGCAACAGGCTATTATCCTGTCCGCTCGCCAACATCGCTTCAAGATTTTCTCGTATCGCCATCTAAAAATATATTTTCGTAAACAATCAAAATTGTGATGCAAATTTTTAATTATGAAGTATTCTAGTCTAACTTATGGTCACGCAGTAGTAACGATTGGTTTTTTGAATCATGACCATTTGAATATTTTGTTTTATTGCGCAAACAAGCTGTGCCATAAATTACCCATGCATTATGCATGTAACCAAACCACTCTGGAGAGAAGAAATGATTAAACGTGTAGCAACCACCGCCGCCCTGTTAACAGCCCTGATTTTTGGCGCCAACATGGTACAAGCCGAAGAAGGCAAAGCCGCCGCTCCTGCCCCTTCAGCTTGCGAAAAGAAAGCCGACAAGAAGAAGATTACAGACGCGAAGAAACGCGAAGCCTTCATCAAGAAGTGCGAAAAGAAAAACAAGAAATAAGCAGGTTTCCTGTTTAACTAAAAAGCCCTGCCAGTCCTGGCAGGGCTTTTTTTTGTCCTCACATCAGCCCCAACAGCCAGCGACTGATATCCCGGATCTCCTCCGGATGCACACTGTGCTCCATGTAATACTGGTGCCACCCCACCCCGTAACCAAGCTCAATCAGATAGTCCCGTGACGCCTCGGCCAGCCGCATAGGCACCACCGGATCGTGACTGCCGTGCCCCATAAAAACCATCAGCGCCTTATTTACCGCATGTCGCTCAGCGGCCACGGTGTGATCCAGGGGTAAATAGGTCGATAGCGCCATCACCCCGGCCAGCGGTTTGGGGTAACGCAGCCCGGTATGCAGGGCGATCGCCCCTCCCTGGGAGAAACCGGCCAGGACGATCCGTTGCGAGGCCACCCCGCGTTGTTCCTCACGCCAGATAAGCTGAATCAGGTGTTGCTCACTGCGGCGGATACCGGCCTCGTCCTGGCCTGCCAGGAAGTCCATCGAGCGGATGTCATACCAGGCGGGCATGGCCATACCACCGTTGATGGTCACCGGCATAGTCGGGGCGTGGGGAAAGATAAAACGTATTTTCTTGTCCGTGGGTAGGCGCAACTCCGGCACAATGGCCTCAAAGTCATGGCCATTGGCACCGAGGCCATGCAGCCAGATGATACTGAATTGCGCATCGTCCGGGCCGAGTTCTACACAATCCAGTATTGGCGTTGTCATCGTATTAGTTCATCACTGTGGCGAAACAAGTGAGGCATTCTACGTGACCGGCATTGCCATTCACAACCGCCATGCCCAGTCAAATCCCGTGTAAGGGATCACTGCCGTGGTCGAATCAGGACTGTATCCGGTGGGTGGTTATTGGAATCCTTATGACAGCGTTTGCAATCGGCAAAGGCAAATGACACCTTGCTATGGCAATAACCGCAATAACGGCCTTTATGCATATCCATCATCTTGATGTTGTTACTACCCAGCTTTTCGGTGAATATCGCCGGATGACAGGATGAACATTTTATCCAGTCGGCATGGACCTTGTGGTCAAACAAAACATCATTCACGAAGTTGCTCTTGGCCTTGAAAAGGATCTTGTTGTCACGGGTCTCATCCTTGTAATTCTTGTCCAGAGACACGATTGGCGTGAAGACGTTGCGTCGTTTGAGTTCCAGCCAATCGATAAACTGGAACCTGTCCAGAGGCAGTTTTCCATCCGGTAGATTCTCCGGCCGCCATTTGGCGCCAATCTTCTCGGCCGCCTTTTTGATCTTCTCCTGCGACACGCTGGAGGGTTTGTGTAATTGTTCAGCCTCGGGCCTGCCGGCCAGGTGACAGCGTTGGCAATTTTCGGTCGCAGAGAAGGCCATTTTACCATTATGACAAACACCGCACTGCTTACCCTTCACGATGTCCTCTTGCGATATATTATTCGACCAGCGTTGCATTTTAAAAATGGAATTGTGGCAGACCTTGCACTCAAACATGATCCGGTGCAACCAGTGCGGATACAACACCATCGACAAATCCTGCTCCTGCATCGCCTTTTCATGCCGGCCCATGACAAAATTGCCCAGCATCCGTTCAGACTTCTGCCCTTGCAGCAAGGTATCGAGGCGGGCCTGCTCTTTTTTCAGTTCAACCGAGATTATCTTGTCGAGGCTATCAAGGGGGCGGTTATCGCCGTTCCAGTGAAAATGCATATAGGCCATGGAACTGGCGATATTGAGCAGATGCATTTTTTCATCAACACCGACATTCTCAGCCAGTGCCTGTCGGGTGAGAATATTGATGGTCTCGCCAATGATATTTTTATTGGCCTTGACCAAGTTTACCTGGGCGGTGAAATCCTGCTTATCGTAATTATGGATAAAATCCTCGGTAAAACCCTTCTTCTCATTTGCAAGACCAAGGGCAGAGGACAAGACCAGCAACAAACAAACGGGGAAAACCCGGCGAGTCAGAAAAATCATATTAGGGATGCCGCCTACAAATTAAACGCATGCATATTAAGGTAATATCTAACTATCGCTGCAAACATGATCCAGCGCAACTCATGTCACACCTTTGCTTTCTAAAATGGCCGCATAGGCGGGGGAGTCATCAAGTGAGTGGCCAAATTATCTACCTCGCAGCCCACCCCCAGAGACCTGCACACCGCGCCTTAAGGTGTCAATTAACATCATAAAAAATATTAGCTTTTCTTGACTTAAACGCTTGAAATGTCATTTAGCTTTTTCTCTATCCTTCCGGGCGGACAAACCATCTCGTCTGAGGATATAAAAAATACATTAATTATCAATTAATTATGTAATTTATCAGGGTGTCTCTTCAAGGCTGTACCACTGAGCCAAATCATTTGCCTCTGTTCGCAAAATGCTCAACAAATTAAAAAAAATAGCGTAACATCCAACGAAACTACAAATATAGTAAGGTATTGTAAAAGACTAAGCATATTAATGAAGGGGGAGTTGCAATGTCCGGATATACCACCCGATTCTCAACTTTGGCTATAGCGCTCAATCTGGTAATCGCACTCAGTGCCGGCCTGGTTACAACCGCCGAGGCCATTGAGTATGGCGATATCATTCTGGAGAAAAACAGCAAGAATATGCAGAAGGCCGACGTCAAGGCCGTGTTGTTTCCCCACTGGTTCCATCGTATCCGCTACAAGTGCAAGGTCTGCCACGAAGAGATCTTTATTATGAAAAAGGGGGCCAACGACATCACCATGAAACAGATTATGGATGGCAAGGCCTGCGGCACCTGTCATAACGGCCTCACCGCCTGGGAGCCACTGTACTGTGACAAGTGTCATTCCACCAGTTTCACGGCAGCGACTGATAACATCAAGACCAAAAAATAAGGAAGGGGGGATCGCACATGTATACCTTTCACAGCGCGATAGAAAAACCGTTCGAAATTCCTGTCATGCTGGTCTTTTTGTGTCTCGCCTCCAGTTGTGCAACACAGGAAGTAAATTCGGCGACGCCCAAGGCCGAGGAGGTCGCGGTTGCCGCCGAGCAGAAACCGACCAAGCCGGAGATAAAGACAACGGAGACGGCAACGCCGAACACACCTGCGCCGACGCCCGCCCCCGAACCAGCCCCAAAAACCAGGCATGTCAATCCCAGTATCTATCTGGGTTCGGACGGCAAACTGGCCGGACGCGGCTCACCGGATCGACCCGCCAGTGAAGTCATCCGAATCGCCCGCGGAGTACACCCCCAGGCCCTGTCCTTGCCCGGCCTGCCCAAGGATAAGTTTGGTCTGATTGACTGGAACTCCATGATACAGAAAAAGGTAATCAAGCCACTCGATTCCCTGCAACCCGGCGCGCCGGAGATTCCACCTTTTGACATGGATGTGCTGATCAACACCAAGGGCTTCGTAAAGGATGTCATGTTTCGTCACAAGCCGCATACCTATTGGCTGGACTGTCAAAATTGTCACACAGGTATTTTTATCATGGGCAAGGGCAAAAACAAGATGAGCATGCAGGAAATCGTCCAGGGGCAATGGTGTGGCCGTTGCCATGGCAAGGTCTCATTTCCGTTGACCGATTGCACTCGATGCCATTCCCAGGCCAAGAATTAAAGGTAAACATATGCACAAGCGGTATTGGGTCAGGCTCCTGCTGACGATCACAGCCCTCACGTGTCTGGCAGATAACAGCATTGGCCAGGATAAAACGGCTGACAAAACCAAAACATTTATCCCATCAGAGGCCTGCATTGATGTATTACGTTCTAACTGCAACGCCAGTCAATCGCAATTACTGGACGAACTCCTGCAGAAACTGGAGGTCTACGGCATTGGCGAACGTTTGAAACAATATCCCAGCAAGCCCCCGGCCTTCGACGCCCTGCCCAAGGATGAGACTGGCCAGATAAACTGGGTCAAGGCCTATAACCAGGGTCTGATCAGGCCGCGCAGCAGCCTGACAAAAATTGAAGAAGATGAGGGCCATGAAGGCTTTTATAACAATCTCATTTTCATGCAGGTCAAGGTGCACCTCATGGCCGACGTGGTATTCCCCCACGGCATGCATACCTATTGGCTAAATTGTAATAGCTGTCACCCCAAACCCTTTAAGGAAGCCAAGGGCGGGAATAACATTCAAATGAAGGAAATCTTTGACGGTCAATGGTGTGGGAAATGTCATGGCACAGTCGCCTTTACACCCGCCGCCTATACCAATTGCCGACGCTGTCATGTCCTGCCAAAAAAACCATTGGGACAAAAGTGAGCGGGCATGATTCTCGTCCAACATAATGGCGCCCATAAAAAAAACGGAGGCTGACGCCTCCGTTTTCGTCTTGCAGGCTTTGTACTAAGTTAACTTACCTTGGCTTCAGCTGAATCGCTTTCACCCTTATTGTCAACCCAGCTCAGCTTGACGCTGTCACCGGCCTTGGCGCCGGTGAAGGCAAAGGCCAGGTAAGGGTTTTTGGATACCGCGGCGCCCCACTGTGCATTCACCACGACCTTGCCGTTGTGTTCACACTTAACTTCTTTGATGAAGTGGGCCGGGATCTTTTCACCGGTCTTGTTGTCTTTACGCAGCCCGGTTTCCATCGGGTGGGTAATCAGGGCCTTGACGGAAACTTCACCGGCAGCAGCCTTTGCACGTATACGAATTGAATTTGCCATTGTTTTATACTCCTCTGTCTACCTTAGCCGCCGCAGCCGCCGATGGTGACCTTGACGTTCTTACGGGCGGTGTACAATTTGCCACCGGACTTGACCACGGCGATAACGTCCGAGGTTTTACCCATCTTGATACGGGTCGATACTGAACCCTTCGCAGTTGCAGACAGTTCGAAGTTGGCAGCCAGCGGCGTGCCATTCTTCTCGGCCAGGATAGCGATCGAGCTAACGTCCTTCATGGAGGTTTCAACCGTGACCGGTACCACGGCGCCGTTTTCGGCGATGTCCGGGGCCTTGATCTTGATTTCGCCGCTGGTGGTGTTGTCGGCGCTGCCGAACAGACCACTCATGGCATCGGCCGCACTCTTGGCATCAAATGCGCCCTGTGGCCAGGCGGCCAGAACGCTGCGGGGGCTCAGTAAACCGGCGCCCACGGCCACGGCAACAGTGCTGCCTGCCAGGGTGCCTTTGAGAAAGCTTCTACGTTTCATTAACGACTCCTCGAATGAATCTAGTTATAAGTGGCTCTTTATAACCAATAAACGTGCCAGCTTATGATCTAATAAAAATCAATCAGTTAAAATTCGTCGCTTCAGCGCAATCGTGCAAATTGCATGACAGACCGTGCAAATCAGGAATCGTGTTGCCCGTGGTTCAATCAAGTAGCCCATATGCAACGAAGTGGAATACGGGGATCACCCAACACCCCGGATTACGCGTGGCTTCATCCGGGCTACGGTTGTGGGTGAGCCATTGAAAATTACATTTACCACGGGGGACACGGGGAAATGAATTTATACCACGCAAACGATTTACCCCGTGTTCCCCGTGTTCCCCGTGGTTCAA
>JAHEDB010000472.1 GCA_024641465.1 Chromatiales bacterium
TTTAGGCGTAAAGATACCGACCTTGTCGACCTGATGCGAACGACCGGTGGACATGATCAGGACCTTCTGCTTGACCGACATGGTGCCCTGCATGACACGCACCAGCGACACCACCCCCAGGTAATTATCAAACCAGGAATCGATGATCAGGGCCTGCAAGGACGCATCCGGGTCCCCTTCGGGTGGCGGGATCTTGACCACCAGCTCTTCCAGCAGCTCATCCACGCCCAGCCCGGTCTTGGCGCTGACCTGTTTGGCCTCGGAGGCATCGATGCCGATGATCTCCTCGATCTCGTGTTTGACACGCTCGGGGTCGGCCGCCGGCAGGTCGATCTTGTTCAATACCGGCAGGACCTCCAGGCCCTGTTCAATGGCCGTATAGCAGTTGGCGACACTTTGCGCCTCGACACCCTGTGAGGCATCCACCACCAGCAAGGCCCCTTCACAGGCGGCCAGTGAGCGTGACACCTCGTAGGAAAAATCCACATGGCCCGGGGTATCGATAAAATTAAGCTGGTAGGTCTTGCCTGCCTTGTTGGTATATTTGAGGGTCACGCTCTGGGCCTTGATGGTGATGCCCCGCTCCCGTTCAATATCCATGGAATCCAGTACCTGTTCGGCCATATCCCGATCCGCCAGGCCGCCACACTTCTGGATAAAGCGATCCGCCAGGGTCGACTTGCCATGGTCGATATGGGCAATAATGGAAAAGTTACGTATATGCTCTTGTTTGGCCAATGGAGTCTGGTTCCCGCTTAACGTGCAACAATAAAAAAGGCGCCTCGACAGCACCTTTTACCTTGATTCTGATTCTGTATGTTCCCGGCCCGGGGCCGGTAGTCTGCGGGGGAATTGTAGCGGATTTCAACGTCCCTCGAAACACCGCTGAAGGGCTACCGCATCGAGAAAGTAGTGGCAGACCTCGTTTTCGTCCCGGGTCAGGACCGGAACCTTTGTCCCATACAGGGCTTCCAGTTCCGGTCGACCACTAATATCCACGATCCGCAGGCTAAAGCCCAGGCCCGCTTGCCGTTGCTGCAACTCCTGCAGCATATCCTCACACAGATGACAGCCGGTACGGATATAGACCGTCAGTTCCTGGCTCATTTACCCTTGCGGATCTTAATCGCCAGGAAGATCGGCGACTTGCGGCGTTGGATCAGCACCGGCAGGGATTTACCCTCCGGCAGGTCCTTGACCAGATCGTTGAACTGTTTAATGTCCTTTATATTCGCATTATTCAGCATCAGGATCACATCGCCACGGCGGATGCCGGCTTCAAGCGCAGCCCCCTTATCCACCTGGACCACCAGCACGCCACGGTCCTTCAGTTCGAGCTGGCTGCGCTGCTCATCGGTAAGATCTTTGATGTTAATACCCAACCGATTGGTTCGCATCTTGCCGGGCTTGACCTCACGCTGGGCCAGTTCCTCTTCGGCCGGTAACTCACCAATCGTGACAGCCAGGGTCTTGCTCTTGCCTTCACGGATGATGCTCACGTCGGTCTTTTCACCAATCGGCGCCTGACCCACCGCCAGGGGTAGATCAGAGGAACGGATGATCGCCTTTTTACCAAATTGCGTCACGACATCACCGATCTTGAAGCCGGCGGCTTCCGCCGGGCTTTTGGGCAGGACCTTGAGCACCACGGCACCGTGCGGTTGCTTCATGCCAAAGGATTCGGCCAATTCACGATTGATGTCCTGGATCAGGATACCCAACCAGCCGCGGGAAACACGCCCCTTGGTCTTCAACTGGTCGATGGCATTGAGCGCTACATCGATGGGGATTGCAAATGACAGCCCCATGAAACCGCCGGTACGGCTGTAGATCTGGGAATTGATACCGATGACTTCGCCATCGAGATTAAACAATGGGCCGCCGGAGTTACCAGGGTTGATCGCCACATCGGTCTGGATAAACGGTACATAACTCTCACTCGGCAGATTGCGGCCCAGGGCACTCACCACACCGACCGACACGGAGTGATCGAAACCGAACGGCGAGCCGATGGCCATCACCCATTCCCCCACTTTGGTATCGGCCGACTTGCCGAGTTTGACGACGGGCAGATCATGGGCCTTGATCTTGAGCAGGGCGATATCGCTACGCTCATCACTGCCGACGATCTTGGCCTTCAGTTCACGGCGGTCCTGCAGGCGGACCACCACCTCGGTGGCATCACGCACGACATGATAATTGGTGATGACATAGCCGTCCTTGTCGATAATAAAACCTGAACCCAGGGACTGGGAATTGAATTCATCCGGGGCGCCGTTACCTTCGCCACCGTCATTATCACCTTCACCATGCCCCCCACCGTTACCCGGTTCGCCGAAGAAATGTCTGAACAAATCACCCCAAGGTGAACCCTCCGGCAGGTCCGGTATCTCCATCCCCGGGGGCAGGCCATGGGGGTGTTTCATTTTTTGCTTGGTACTGATGTTCACTACGGCGGATGCATTCTGTTCCACCAGCTTGGTGAAATCCGGCAAGTCGCGGGCACTGACGGCGGGCGCCAGCACGAGCCCCATCATCAATATACTAAGGTACACAACAAACTTATTCAGGCTCATTACCCGCATCAGGTTTCTCCAGCAAATACTCTAGGGTCAATATTATTTAGTTTCAGTCAGGCAGATAT
>JAHEDB010000473.1 GCA_024641465.1 Chromatiales bacterium
TGGCTTGCTGCGCAAGCGGGCGAGGGCCTCGAAGCCGCTCATATCCGGTAGCTTGATATCCATCAGGATGAGATCGGGTCTGTGGGTGCAGGCTATCTCCAGTCCAGCAGTGGCGTTAGCCGCAGTCAGCAGTTTAAGGTTTTCATGACGGGCAAAGAAACCCTCGATGAGTCGCATATTGGCCAGATTGTCTTCCACACAAAGCACGTGTTTCACGGATTTTTCCTTAGGTTTATGTTGGTTGTTATCATGTTTATGTTGTTGTGTTGTGGATGTATGCGTGGCTTCACATAGTTTAAATTCGACCCAGAAGGTGCTGCCCTGTCCGACGATGCTGTCAACGCCGATATCGCCACCCATTTTATGGGTGAGACGTTTTGCCAGCGCCAGCCCGATGCCGGTGCCTGATTCCTCGATACCTTCCTTGCCGAGGCGATCAAACGGGGTGAACAGGCGCGGTATCAGTTCTGGTGGGATACCTTTGCCGGTGTCGCGCACATTGATACGCAGATGATTGTTGTGCAACGCGCAGCTGACACACAGCTCACCGTTGTCCTGGTTATACTTGATGGCATTGGATAGCAGGTTGACGATCACCTGTTTGAGGCGGCGGCGATCGGCGCTAATGGTATAGTTGCAATCCTGATAGGCGGGGATAAAACGGAGTTTACGCTTGCTGAGCAGGGGCATAACCATCGACTGACATTCCTCAATCAGGCCTGTCGCGGCGATCGGTTCGATATGCAGATCGATATCGCCTGTCTCGATGCGCGACAGATCCAGCAGGTCATCGACCAGATCCAGCAGATGCCAGCCGGAACCCATGATCTCTTTGACAAATGTGGCGATGTCAGCCGGCAGTTCTTCCATATCCATGATCTGGGCGAAGCCGAGGATCGCATTCAAGGGCGTGCGCAGTTCGTGACTCATGTGTGACAGGAAGGTGGACTTGGCAAAATTCGCCGCCTCGGCCTGCTGCATTTTATCCGACACTTGCTGTTCCAGTTGTTTGCGTTGGGTGATGTCCTGTACTGTCCCGGTCAACCGGATCGGTGCGCCGTTGTTATCTATTACGGCCACGGCCTCTTCATGCACCCAGGCCTCGCTGCCATCGTGGCGAATGATGCGGTGATCGATGCTGTGGGGTTTGCCCTCAGCAAAGGCCTTCTGTTCGGATTGTTTAATGCTTGCAACATCATCCGGGTGGATGGTGGCGATAAATTTTTCATAAGTCGGTTCGATCTCACCCAGCTGGTAGCCAAAGATGCGGTAGATTTCGTCAGACCAGAATAACCGGCCGCTGTCCACGTCCCAGCTCCAGTGACCGAGGTGGGCGATCTGTTGCGCGTGACTGAGTTGCTCGGCCTTTTGCCGGAGGGCCTCGTCGGCCTGGTGACGTGCGGTGACATCCTGGGTTACGCCGATCATATTTAGCGGTGCACCATTCTCATCGCGAATGACGTCACCAATGACATGGTGCCAGATAATGCTGCCATCGGGCCAGACTACACGATGTTCAATATCATACTCTGCATGGTCCTCGACGGCGGCGCGCACCGCTTCAGTGACAAAATCCCGATCCTCCGGGTGAATGGCGGCCAGGAAATCGGCATAATTGGCCTCGATTTCAACGTCGGCATAGCCGAGCAGGGGGCCGATTTGTTCTGACCAGTAAAGGTCGTTGGTCCGGATGTTCCAGTCCCAGACACCGAAACTGGCATGACGCTGGCTGAGCTTATAGCGTTGTTCGATAAGCTTCAGGCGTTGTTCTTTGTGTACCCGCTGACTGATGTCCAGATACTGACAGATGAAATGTTGCGGTTGGCCTTGCGCGGCATCGATCAGGTTACGGCTGCCGGCCAGCCAGACAGGGTGTCCTGCCTTGTGTAAATACTCATATTCAAATGCCCCGCTGCGGGTGTCGCCGGTGAGCAGTTGCCGGATCTCGGCCTGGGTTGTTTGTTGTATTGCCGTGGGCAAGAGCTGCCAGTAAGTCATTTGCAGCAACTCGGTTTCGGAATAGCCCAGCATTAGGCTAAAAGCCGGATTGGCGGACAGGATCGCCCCGTCAGGCCCATGCACACACATGGGCATGGGCGCAGCAGCAATCATCTGCTTGTTATCAAACATTGGAAAGCCCCCAGCAGCAAACCAAAAAATTCCACGACTCAGGGTAAAAATAGCTTATTACTGAGGATAATAGTAAGGTATTTTGTAAATATTTGTTAACTCTTTGTATTTTGTGGATTATTTATTAAAGGGGCGCTGATTCAGGAAGGGCTGAATACGCTGCTGTGGTGCGTTATGCACAGCATTTTGTCTGTCGGTGCGCAGGGCACAGCCTGCCGTGTTGATTCATCAGGGGTTCGTTTCGTGGCAGATCAAGCCGTCCACCGCGTCGAGATGCAGTCTGTCGGATGGCATCGCATTATGCGGGTGTTGGCGGTAATCTAGTCCACGAAACAGTGATACTTTATTGGTGACTCGAGATGATGTTGGCGGCGTTGCATAAAATCCCATTACAGAAAACCCTTTGGACACAATCGGTGTATGTTCAGCTCGGCTATGTGTTGCTGTTCAACACCGCCATTGCCGTGTTGCTGGTCCTGCTGATCACGGGCGCCTCGTTCTGGGATACGCTGC
>JAHEDB010000474.1 GCA_024641465.1 Chromatiales bacterium
TCGCAATTACGGTATCCTGATGAATTTTATTACCGACAGCACCATTGCCAATAACCGGATCCGCTCCGTCCAGGTGGGCGAGGCCTATGTAACCGGTGGCGACAGCATCATGGGTGCGGAAGGCAAGGCGATCTTTATCTACAATTCCCAGTTCAACAAAATTCATGACAACCTGTTTGCCAGCAGTGACATCGGCATTCATCTGACCGCGGGCTCGGAGGATAATCAGGTCTATGGCAACACCTTTGCCGCTAATCAGGTACAGGTCAAATACGTCTCCAACCGCCCGCAGGAATGGTCACGCGAGGGACGCGGTAATTTCTGGAGCGATTATCTGGGCTGGGACCTGGATGCCGATGGTATTGGCGACAAACAATATGAACCCAACGATGCGATCGATAAACTACTCTGGAAATATCCCATGGCGCGTATCCTGATGAGTAGTCCCGCGATCCAGACCCTGCATTGGGTGCAGGAACAGTTTCCGGTCCTCAAGCCGCAGGGCGTGCGCGACAGCGCGCCGCTCATGTTGTCACCTTATGCGGGGAGTGCCCACTCATGACGCCGGTACTGGAGCTGCAACAGGTCAGCAAGCAGTATGGGGAATTCCATGCCCTGACAGATATCAATCTGACCTTGCATGAGGGCGAGATCATGGGGCTGCTGGGTCACAATGGCGCCGGCAAGACCACCACCATGAAACTGGTGTTGGGGGTGATCAGCGCCAGCCAGGGCGAGGTGCGTTTGTTTGGCGAATCACCCACCGGGCCGCAGGCCGATATGCTGCGTCGTCGCATGGGTTACCTGCCGGAGAACGCCAGTTTTTATAATCAACTCAGTGGTCGTGAGGTGCTCGACTACTTTGGCAAGCTCAAAGGCGTGGCGACCGGGGCGCAGTCCGAACTTCTGGAGCGAGTCGGGCTGAGTCACGCGGCTGACCGACGGGTCAAAACCTATTCCAAGGGCATGCGGCAACGCCTCGGTCTGGCGCAGGCCCTGCTCGGTTATCCCAAATTGCTGATGCTGGATGAGCCCACTGCGGGGCTGGACCCGACCGCGACCCATGAGTTTTACGAAATCCTCACCGAGCTGCGTCAACAGGGCACCAGCGTGTTGATCTCCTCGCACGTCTTACCCGGTATCGAGAAATATATCGACAGCATCGCCATCCTCGGCGCAGGTCGCCTGCTCGCCGTGGGGACACCGGAGGCGCTTGGCCAACAGGCGCAGTTGCCCTTGCTGATGCGTGTTCACGGTAGCTGGCCCGATGTCGACTGGCGTCAACAGTTCAGCGAGCAGGACGTGGCCCTGTTGCATGTTAATGGTACGAGGCTTGAACTGAGCACCCCGCTGCAAAACAAATTACCGGTGATGCGCACCCTGCTGGCGCAACCCGCCGTGCAGGACATCGAGTTGATCCCGCCGTCGCTGGATGATCTGTATGCCCACTACAACCCACCACGAGTGCCGTCCAAATGAATGCCATCCTGATCGTCGCCGCCAAGGAATTTCGCGATGGCCTGCGCAACCGCTGGGTGCTGTCGATTACCCTGGTCTTCGGTTTGCTGGCGATGGGCCTGGCCTACTTCGGGGCCTCGGCCTCGGGGGTGGTCGGTTTCACCTCCCTGGCCACCACCATTGTCAGTCTGGCCAGCCTGGCGATATTTCTGATCCCGCTGATCGCCCTGTTGCTGGCCTATGACACGATTATCGGTGAAGAGGAACAGGGCACCCTGTTATTGCTGCTGACCTATCCGCTGCGGCGCAGCCAGTTGCTGCTGGGTAAATTTCTCGGCCACGCCGCGATCATGGCGGTTTCCACCGTGCTGGGTTTTGGCGTGGCGGCACTGCTCATCGCCCTGTTGAGCGGTGAGCTGCTGGATCTGAAACTCTGGCAGGCCTTTGGCTTTTTTATCCTCAGCGCCACCCTGCTGGGCTGGGTGTTTATTGCCCTGGCCTATGTCAGTAGTGTGCTGGTGACTGAAAAGTCCCGCGCCGCCGGCGCCGCCCTGCTGATGTGGTTCTGGTTTGTACTGGTGTTCGACATGCTGATGCTGGGGGGGCTGGTGATCAGCAAGGGTGCCGCCGGTGGCGACTGGCTGGCCTATCTGTTATTGCTGAATCCAACCGACGTATTCCGCCTCGCCAATCTGGCGGGGTTTGCCGCGGCCCGCAGTTATACCGGCCTCTCGCACATCACCGTCGGGCCTTTATTCGAACCTGCCGCACTGACCGCCATCTTGGCGCTGTGGGTGATCGGGCCCTTGTCCCTGGCGCTGTGGCTGTTTAAGCGGCGACAGATCTGATGCGACAGGTTATTTCATCTATGAAAATTCTGACCCTGTTATTGATCGGTGGTTTGATGATCAGCGGCTGCAATAAGACCGAGCAAGCCACCGCAACCCTGACACCGACACCGATCACCCGCGGCGATGAGTGTCACGTGTGTGGCATGCTGATACATACCTTTCCGGGTCCCAAGGGACAGGCCTTCATCCGCCATTATGATCGACCGCTGAAATTCTGTTCGACGGTGGACCTGTTCAGCTGGCTGCTGCAACCGGAGACGGCGGCCGTGCTGCAAGCGGCATTTGTGCACGATATGGGCGCGGCCCTGTCCTGGCAGAGCCCCTCGGATGAACA
>JAHEDB010000475.1 GCA_024641465.1 Chromatiales bacterium
ATCGACCGGCTGGTTGCGGCCCTGGGTAATTTTTTCCGCCTGGGCATCACCGAAGGTCCAGACACGCTTTAGAAAACGATACGACCCTTCGACGCCCGAATCGGACCACTCCAGGCTTTGTTCCGGTGGCGAGGCAAACATCATAAACAGGCGTGCGGTATCGGCGCCGTATTGTTCGATCAGGGCCTGCGGGTCGACGGTGTTGCCCTTCGACTTCGACATCTTGGCGCCGTCTTTCAACACCATACCCTGGGTCAGCAGTTTGGTGAAGGGTTCATCGTGCTTGAGCAAACCGGCGTCTCTCATCAGTTTGTTATAAAACCGTGCATACAACAGATGTAAAATGGCGTGCTCAATCCCGCCGACATATTGATCCACCGGCAACCAGTAATTGGCGCGCGCATCGAGCATGGCCTTGTCGCTGTCAAACGAGGTATAGCGGGCGTAATACCAGGACGACTCCATAAAGGTATCGAAGGTATCGGTCTCGCGCTCGGCCTTGCCACCGCACTTGGGACAGCTGGTGTTGTAGAAGGAAGGCATCTTTTTGATCGGCGAACCGATGCCGTCAAACTTCACCTCTTCCGGCAATACCACCGGCAGGTCCTTATCGGCCACCGGCACCTCACCGCATTTCTTACAATGGATGATCGGAATCGGCGCACCCCAGTAACGCTGCCGTGACACACCCCAGTCGCGCAGGCGATAGGTAGTACGTTTCTGGCCCTGGGCCTTGCCCTTTAAATGTTCGGCGATCTTGTCGAAGGCCTGCTGTGAATCGAGGCCGCTGAATTTACCCGACTCGATCAGCACACCCTTGTCGGTGAAGGCCGCCTTACCGAGATCGATCTCGCTTTTATCACTCGGCGCAATCACCTGTTTGACAGGCAGACCGTATTTATTTGCAAACTCCCAATCACGCTGGTCGTGGGCCGGCACGGCCATCACCGCGCCCTCGCCATAACCCATCAGCACAAAGTTGGCGATGAACACCGGCACCCGGTCACCGGTGATCGGATGAATGGCCTTGAGGCCGGTATCGATACCCTTCTTCTCCATGGTCTCGATGGTCGCCTCGGCAGTGCCGGTCTGTTCGCACTCTTTAATGAAGGCGGCGACATTGACGTGTAGTTGTCCGGCCTCGGTAGCCAGGGGATGTTCGGCGGCGACCGCGACATAGGTGACACCCATCAGGGTATCGGGGCGGGTGGTAAATACTTTTAAATTATCTTTATGGCCTTCGATATCGAAGCTCACTTCGACACCCTGTGACTTGCCGATCCAGTTGCGCTGCATGGTGCGCACCTGTTCCGGCCAGCCGTCGAGTTTGTCGAGATCGGCCAGCAACTCATCGGCATACTGGGTGATCTTCATAAACCACTGCGGGATGTCCTTGCGCTCCACCGTGGTGTCACAGCGCCAGCACTTGCCCTCGATGACCTGTTCATTGGCCAGCACCGTCAGGTCATTGGGGCACCAGTTGACCGGCGAGGTCTTTTTATAGACCAGGCCCTTTTTATGCAGGCGGGTAAACAGCCATTGCTCCCATTTGTAGTAATCGGCATTGCAGGTGGCCAATTCACGATCCCAGTCATAACCCAGGCCGAGGCGTTTTAACTGGCCGCGCATGTAGTCGATGTTCTCACGGGTCCATTTGGCCGGTGGCACCTTGTTCTTGATGGCGGCATTCTCCGCCGGCAGACCGAAGGCATCCCAGCCCATGGGTTGCAGCACATTCTTGCCGAGCATGCGCTGATAGCGGCTGATCACATCACCGATGGTGTAATTGCGCACATGGCCCATATGCAGGCGACCGCTGGGATAGGGGAACATGGACAGGCAGTAATATTTTTCCTTAGCCGGGTCTTCGCTGACCTTGAAGGAATTTTCCGTCTCCCAGTATTGCTGGGCATCGATTTCGAGTTGCTTGGGATCGTAGGGCTGGGTCATCGTTGAATTCTGTTTTTGGCTTGGAAACAAAGGTTTAAATCAGGGTCGCTAGGATACCCTACCTGCCTTACCCCCTACAATAACATCCGCCGCCATGATCCAGCACATGGCGGGAAGCACGCAGCTAACCTAGGCTGAATATATGAGAACTATCAATTCAGGAGGACACCATGATCGACAAGGATAAAACCAAAGAGCAGCTGGTCCAGGCCTATGACACCATGCTTAGCCGCCTGAAAGAGGTTTGGCACGATGCGGAAGAAAAGGCCCTGCCGACCCTCAAGGAGGGTCTGGATATCGCCAAGCAAAAGGCCTCGGATCTGGGTGAACTCAGCCGTGAGGAGGCCGATAAGGTCGCCGACTATATCAAACGTGACCTGCGTGAGGCCGGTGAGTTTCTGAGTGAAAACGGCAAACAGCTAAAGGACTGGCTGAAGTTCGATCTGGAATATGCCGAGGTCAGGCTGGCCGAGATGTTTGCCGGGCTGGCCGACACCACCCGTATCGAGCTGGAGCGGATCGCCGAACGGGCCAGGGCGGTCGGTGAGTGGCGCACCGGCGAGATCACCAGCATCGGCACCCTGCGCTGCAAGGGGTGCGGGGAATTACTGCACTTCGACAAGACCGGCCATATCCCGCCCTGCCCACGCTGTCATGGCACGGTGTTTAAGAAGGAATTCGGTAAGGCTTAGG
>JAHEDB010000476.1 GCA_024641465.1 Chromatiales bacterium
GATTTACGAAAATCCACCGGGACCCGGTGCAGATAGACGGCGCGGACATCGATAAACATCTGCATGGCTCAGGTCCGCAGGTGGTGAATCAACTCGGCCAGCCAGCGCGGTGAGACCGACGCCGGAATTTGCAACCGCAAGGCCGCATCCAGCTGAAGGGCCATCATGCCGGCCTCGTTCGGTCCGGTCAGGGTGACTGGCACAAAAGACCGCAGCGGCGGGGTGTCCTCCTTGTCCGACAATTGCTTGTGGCGTTTACGAAAATAGTTTGGGTTGAGTCCACGAGCAAGGCAAAAGGCCTTTACAGGCAGGCCGCTGACCTCTTGTTCAGTAAACAGCTGACGCCACTCGGCTTCCGACCGTCTTTTCATCGCATTTCTCCTCTTCGTAAAAATGCTGACGGTACATTATGTGTCTATCGGGGAACAGGGTGGGGTTAATTTGGCGCTTACATTGATACCTGCTGCATTTGATGCCGTTGTATTACTGGAGTGCCAGGGTATTGGCCAAGTGGACCGGGTAGCCCTGCTCGATGAGCCCGGAACAAGCCGCTGAATGCGGCGTTAAATGCCAGTAATAAGGAAATCAATTGCCCCAAGTATCTTACTGCGCAGATGTTCTACCGAAATAACAGGAGTTTTTAAGGCAGAAAGCGGAACGTTTGTCATCTGGTGAGTTAATAAGACAAAAGGCTCATCATTTACAGAGACTTTTGGGCAAAGATTTGAAATGTTTGATTTCTCTAAACTGCGATAATGTGTCAGAGGGATAACGAGCCGTGAGTTTAATGAGTCCAGGAGGTTACACTGCACATCTACAAAATATGGGTATGCCTCATTTGAGTCCGGATTTTGATTTTCGTAAAGAGTAAATTGAGGCATTAAAGGGTCCGGTAAGAGGAGGAAAATAATCCATTTTGCTCGGCTAGCCTATTTGAAGCATCAATGGCTTTTTTATTAGTTTTAACCCATTGATTGCGCTCGGCTTTTCTAATCTCGGATTCTAGGGCAGATTCAAGTGTAGCCGAGAGGTTCAATTTAAGGTTCCGAGCCTTAGTCAGTAAGTCACTGTTTATACTTAGGTTTGTAGGCTTTTTGGGTGCTGCACGGTTGTAGGCATGGCTCATGGGCAATTATCCTCTTAAATATTTGCAATGCGCATGAATTATGCGCATGATCTGAGCGTAGGCGATAATGAAGCATTTAACAAGCCCATCAAGCCACAATTCCGGGGACAGTATACTTAATTCTTGTTCACGAACGACTGCTTCTGCTGCAGAGCAGCCATCTAGAGAGATAATCGTGGGTAGTAAGCTGACCCTGCAAGTCAATTTAAAATCTGCTCCACTACAACCAATAACTCTTAAACCTTTGCGCTTGGCGTGCTTGGCGTGCTTGGCGGTTAAAAGCTTTTCGTTTTTACTTCCGTACAAACCGGAAATAGCCGAACAGTTGCTCACCACCCGAGGGGGTGAGGTGGGTCTCGCTATCCTGTTCCACAAGTTCAAATTCATCTCCCAGCTCGTGACAGATTTTTGCCGCATCGTATTGCACGATGTTCAGGCCGCTACACATGGTGGGGCCGCCGATGGCGAAGGCGGCGAGGATCAGGTGGCCGCCGGGGGGCAGGGAGGTTTTTAATGAGCTTACGTATTTTTGCCTGTCGTCTGCCTCGGTGAGGAAGTGAAACACGGCGCGGTCGTGCCAGAGAGCAAACGGATGAGGGGCGGTGAACTCGGTGATATCAGAGGCAAACCATTCAATGGCGTCAGCCTTGTTACCGAGGCGTTGTTTGGCGACGTCGAGGGCTTTGGCCGAGATGTCTAACACTGCGAGGTGCGCATAGCCCTGTTGCTGTAAGCAGTCGACCAGGGTGGAGGCACCACCGCCGACGTCGATGATGGCCTGTGGCTTTGCCAGTTGGCAGTGTTCGATCAGGCGCAGGGAGAGGGCCGGTTCCTTCTGATACCAGCTCACCTCCAGCGGGGATTTCTCGCTATAGACTTTTTCCCAGTGTTGTTGGCGATCGCTCATGCCAGCCTCTGTTGTGCCCGTTGGATGGCCGCCCGTACCTGTGCCGGTGCGGTGCCGCCGATGTGATTGCGCGCTGCCACCGAGCCTTCGAGGGTCAGGACGGCGAATACATCCTGTTCGATGGTGCTGGAAAAGCCCTGTAAGGTTTCGAGTGTCATTTCGGAAAGGTCCTTGCCGGTGTCGATACCGTGCCGTACGGCCTTGCCGACCACCTCGTGGGCGTCACGGAACGGCACGCCCTTGCGCACCAGGTAGTCGGCCAGGTCGGTGGCGGTGGAAAAGCCGCGTTTGGCCGCTTCGTACATGACGTCTCGTTTGACCTTGATCTGCGGCATCATATCGGCATACAGCCGCAGGCAACCGCGCAGGTTGTCGATGGTGTCGAACAGCGGTTCCTTGTCCTCCTGGTTGTCCTTGTTATAGGCCAGCGGCTGGCCCTTCATGATGGTCAGCAGTGACAGCAAATGGCCATAGACACGACCGGTCTTGCCGCGCACCAGTTCCGGTACGTCGGGGTTTTTCTTTTGCGGCATGATCGATGAGCCGGTGCAGAATTTGTCACCCAGATCGACGAAATTGAACTGCGCCGAACTCCACAGGA
>JAHEDB010000477.1 GCA_024641465.1 Chromatiales bacterium
TGATAATATACTAAATAACCTTTGCGTTTTTACCCGTCAGTTTGTCTGGTCACGAAATTCTATTTTAGTATAACTATTTGTTACTACAGGAAAAACCCAGTAATTTCGTCAACACATCGGGTCTTGGTCGATATTTCATCCTCATTAGGTTTTTATGGCATAAAAATAAATTCGTTTTATGGAGAACAAGATAATTCTGACTTGTGTTTGCGACGCTGATCGTTCACTGTTACCGCCCTCGGAAAGGTTCTTCCGAGGTGGTTTTGCGTATTTGGTCCTGGCGATTCAACGGCGGATGAAATGCGTGAGGACACGGGAATGCCGGCATACTCCAAAGGGGTTATATCCAGCAGATCCCAACTATATAGAATAAGAACATCACGAGAACCCTTTGATTAACCAGTACGATCGACATCCGTATTTTAAGGAGTAGAGTCGATGGCGGACATTATCGCTACCAATGAAACCATCCTCGTTGTAGGCGGGGGCATCAGTGGGATGAGCGCGGCACTCGAAGCAGCTGAGTGTGGCAAGCAAGTCATCCTGATCGAAAAATCACCTTCCGTAGGCGGCCGGGTCAACCAACTATATAAGTACTTCCCCAAGTTGTGTTTCCCCACCTGCGGTTTTGAAATCAACCAGCGCCGCATGAAGGCCAACAAGAACCTGCGTCTGTTGGCCATGACGGAAGTGGCCAGTGTCTCGGGTGAGACCGGCAACTACAGCGTGACCCTGAAAACGGCGCCGCGCTACGTCAATGAAAATTGCACGGCCTGTGGCGATTGCGCCGCAGCGGTTGAAAGCGAATTTGCCGATGACCACAATTATGGTTTGAGCAAGCGCAAGGGCGCCTACCTGCCTTCGCGCATGGCCTACCCGCAGCGTTATGTCATCGACCCTCTCATGATTGGTACGCCCGATGCCGACAAGGCCAAGGCCGCCTGTAAATACGGCGCCATCGATCTTGGCATGAAGGAAGAGTCCCGCACTATTACCGTTGGCGCCATCATCTGGGCCACCGGCTGGAAACCCTTCGATGCCAACAAGATCCAGCCCTATGGCTATGATCGCATCGCCAACGTCATTACCTCGGTTGAATTTGAGCGCATGATGGATCCGGCGGGCCCCACCGGCGGCAAACTGGTGCGTCCGAGCGACGGCAAAGAGGCCAAAGACGTGGCCTTTATTCAGTGTGCCGGCTCGCGTGACCGTAATTACCTGAAGCATTGCTCACGTATCTGCTGCATGGCCTCGCTCAAGCAGTCTACCTATATGCGTGAACAGTTTGGTGATGAAGGCAAGGCCTCTATTTATTACATCGACATCCGCGCCATCGACCGTATCGATGACTTCTATCAGAAGGTCCAGGCCGACTCGAATGTGCACTTCATCAAGTCCAAGGTTGCCCGTATCGATGAAAACAAGGGTAACGGCAACCCCATCCTGCGGGGTGTGAACACCGAGGGTTATCATCGTTATAACAACGAGCATGACCTGGTGGTGCTGGCGGTCGGTATGGAACCCAGTGTACCGGCGGGTGATTTCCCAATTAAAGTAACAGTCAACGAACACGGTTTCATCGAACAGGATGAAGCCAACGGTGGTATCTTCGCAGCGGGCTGCTCAGCCGATGCACTGGATGTTAACCGTGCGGTTCAGAGTGCGACCGCCAGCGCCCTGCGCGCGATTCAGGTCGTAAACCGCGTTGCCGGGACGGAGGGTTAAGAAGTGGCAGACGAAATCAAGATTGGTGCATATATCTGTAAGGGCTGTGGCATCGGCGATCGCCTCGATACCAAATCGATGGCCCAGGTGGCCACGCGTGACGCCAAGGCAGCCATTGCAAAAGAGCACGACTTTTTATGTAACGCCGACGGCGTGAAAATGATCCAGGATGACATTGCCAACGAGGGTATTAACCGCGTAGCGATTTGTGCCTGCTCACGTCGCGCCAAGACCGAGGCCTTCAGCTTTGACAATGTCGCCATTACCCGTGGCAACATCCGTGAGGGTGTGCTGTGGATCCGTCCTGATACCGATGAAGCGCGTGAAACCACGCAGGAAATGGCCGAGGACTATGTCCGCATGGCCGTCACCGAAGCGAAATATCAGAAGCCGCCGGCTGGTAATGTCGAAGCCAAATACGAACGCCACATCCTGGTGGTCGGTGGCGGACTCTCCGGTATGACTGCGGCGATCGAGGCCTCCAAGGCCGGTTATCCCGTTACTATCGTGGAAAAGACCGGTGCCCTGGGTGGCAATGCCGCCAAGTCCTGGAAAGGTATTCCGCAACGCGCCCCTTATGCAGACCCCGCCGATACCGGTGTGGATGCCATGGTCAAGGCCATCGAAGGCAACAGCAAGATCAAGGTACATCTCAGCTCAACGGTCACCAAGACCTCCGGCGCCCCCGGTCGTTTCACGGCGGACATCAGCACCGAAAGCGGTTCCACCGCCACCGAAAACTTTGGCGCCATCATCATGGCCTCGGGTTATTCGGAATACGATGCGAGTAAGTTGCCCGAGTTCAGCCACGGCAAATCATCCAATGTGGTGACCCAGGCCGAACTGGATGCCATGGCCAAGGCCGCCAACGGCGGTCCGATCAAGACCAAAGACGGCAAGGAAGT
>JAHEDB010000056.1 GCA_024641465.1 Chromatiales bacterium
AGACTGTTCCAGTAATACTCGTTGCCGGGCAATGCGTAAAGGTCATTTATGGGAATGATTTCACAAAACTGGCGCAGTGGTCCAGTCCTGTTCAGCTAATGGAGGGCGGATTTATGTGTGAAGTGGGGTATATCCGGGAAACGCCGGACGGTCTGTAAAAATCATGCTCAGAAATAAATTCGCAAACCACCCAGTCGCTTCATGGCCTGACGGCGAAACCAGAATATACCACCCAGAAAGCTCAGTGCGGCGAATACCACAACCGCAGCAAATGAATAAATCCAGAATAAATAGCCACTATCAGGGCGGCTGCTTTTGAGGCCGATCAACTGTATCTTCAGTTGTTCTCTTTCACTCTTGATCTGTTCGAGTTCACTGCTGAGGGCATGATTGGCATTTTGCATAATCCCAACCTGCTCTTTCAGTTCACTGACCTTTTGATTGGTGCCGCCCGAACTCTTGGTCAACTCTTGCAGTTGCACGATAGCCGGAATCTGACTAGTGGTGTAGATATCCTTGATCCAACCCTCAACACCGCCCTTTGTACGCACCCGCATATAGCCGGAGGCCTTGTCGAGCAGCTCGAGTTTATCGCCTGAATTAACGACCGCGAGAGGTGTAGACTCATTATTGGGTTCTGGCCGGATCCCAACCCGTAGCTGGTCATTAATATAAACCGTTTCCGCACTTACCAGGCCGGCAAGATTGAATAAAGTCAGGATGATCAGACAACGCAGTAACTGAGGTTTCATACTAAACCTGAATATATCCGTTTAAAGAGTTAGAGTTAAAAATGCGCCAGTTTTTGTCATGTTATTTCTGTAAAAAATTATCGGCCCACAGCAAGAAAAGCTTTAATTAACCCGTAACTGGCCTGGCACCCAATCAACTATAGATAATGATTTTCTTATCAACAACCTTGACAGGCAGGGCAGACAGGCTTTCACCGACACACGGCCCCCAGATACAATACCCGGAAAGGGGATCAAACAAGGCACCGTGCATACTGCACTGGACAAAGTTATAGTCGTAATCGAAAAATTTCTCATTCGCCCAGTTCAGTGTCACCCTGGCATGCGGACAACTATTGATATATGCCCGGATCTCTCCGGCAAATCGAATCACAAAGCCCTGTATCTCCCCCTGTGGGCCTGTAAGACTGAATGACCGTGCGCCCGGTTCTGCAATATCGTCCATTGGAAATATTATTTGCTGATCCGATTTCATCCGGACATTTATCCCCCCAGGTGTATAACCAGCTCCCTTTGGCCGGAGAAATGTCGATGTTCCCACAGATAAATCCCCTGCCAGGTACCCAGCATCAGTCGATTTCCGGAAACCGGTATCGACAGACATGTCGAGGTAAGTGCCGCCTTGATGTGCGCTGGCATATCGTCAGGGCCTTCCATGGTATGGGTATAAAGAGGATCATGCTCAGGGACCAGTCGGTTGAGCCAGGATTCCAGATCCCGTCGAGCAGAGGGATCAGCATTCTCCTGGATCAACAAACTGGCCGAGGTATGACGGATAAACAGGCTGCATAAGCCCTCGGCACAGCCGGAATTTGTGACAAACCGCGCAACATCAGCGGTAATCATGTGCAGGCCCTGCCCGGATACATTAATTTTCAGTACCTTGATCATTTCTCACCAGTTAATCGTAATGTTTATTCACCGTCAGCAGGCAACCAATACCGTAACAATCCCCCACTATTGCCAATGCAGAAAAACACTGAAAAACAGGCCTTTTTACCCGTTGGCGGCAGGTTCCCTCCGGCCCCATCGCAATTCGCGCAATAACTTGTTGTTTTTGATCAGTTTTTTTCTGTCGCGTATAACGGCACAGATCTGATTTTTGAAAAACACTGTGCCGCTCGAAGAAAAATGCATTTTTTTTGGATCTGGCTATACCGTTTTTGAAAAAACCCTTGTATAGTAGCACCAAATCGACATGACTTGTGGTTCTGTCATTATACAATCAATAAAAACACTAATTTTCGGGAGCTAAAAATGGCCGCCAAAAAGAAAGCAAAAAAGAAAACCGTAGCAGCAAAGGCAACAACTACTAAGCTCATCAAGGAACCTTTGACTAAATCCCAGTTGTTCACCACCATCGCAGAAAATACCGAACTGAAAAAGAAAGACGTTGTAGCCGTATTTGATGAATTGGCCAGCCTGAT
Source organism: Chromatiales bacterium (assembly GCA_024641465.1). GTDB lineage: Bacteria > Pseudomonadota > Gammaproteobacteria > UBA6429 > Thiohalophilaceae > JAHEDB01. Next base: position 2,180 of record JAHEDB010000056.1, read on the forward strand.
CAACGGCCATGTCAAACGTAATGGCGCCGGCGTCTTCACCCTGCCTGGCCTGTTAAAGATCAAGGTAATCAGAAAACCGGCCACCAAGGCACGCAAGGGTATCAACCCCTTCACTGGCGAACCCACGGTGTTCAAGGCCAAGCCAGCACGTAATGTTGTCAAGGCCCAGCCGCTCAAAAACCTGAAAGAGATGGCAAACTAAGAAATACGTAAAAAGGGGGCAAAAAAGCCCCCTTTTTTCAATCCGCAAACCATCTCTCCAGCAACTCACGCAGATCCCCCACCACTCCATATAAAATCGACCGATACCTTTCAAACAGTGCAGAATATTCGCCGGGATAAAGATAGTGTGTAATTAACACCGGCTTCATTCCCACTGCATATGCCCCAAAGTGCTCACCACTGCCGCCATCCCTACAGCTCGGCTCAACCCCCAACGCCGACATAGTGCGCTCATAGATTGAGGCCTGCTGTTTGGCGTGACCGTAATGGCAACTAATACTGACGGCATCAAACAATTCCGCCAGCGGTGAATCCTGCCATACCTGGACCTCACTGCTGGGGGCATTGGATATCAAACCCAGTTTGATACCCTTCATCCGCAATTGCTTGAGCGGTGCCGTTATCTCCGGGCCGACGTTTAATAAAGCGTGTTCAAACCGTGCCTGTCGTTCACCGAGGACCTCTCACACTCGAATCTCGGGAATCTAGGTCGATACTATGGACAAGCTGTAACAGTGTATGCAGGGGATCGGTAGCTTGCCAGATATTATACAGCGGACCATAGCAGGCATTAACTTTGACGATCAATGCCGAGAATATCCGCTGTAAAACGGCCTACGTGGAGGGGGACCTGTCCAACACTGACCAGGGTGTTGAACAGATCAAAGCAAACCGCGTGAATAATGGTCGTAATAGCCGCTATTCTCTGGCGGTCAAGCAGGTAATAGTCCTGTCAAATTAAAAACGAATACCAAATCCGAGAACAAAACCTTTTTCGATATCGAGGTTCAGATTCTTGTCCTTGATATCCGCCTGTATTTGCTGATATCCAACAAAAATATTGGACTGGGGTGTTAACTGGAAATCCAGTTTCACACCTACCTCTGTCAAACCCTTGGCATCGCCCCCGGTCAGGATGTCGGGCGCATAAAAGTAGTGGATACCGATACCCAGCCCACCCAGATTGTCCGGTATAAACAGCACCTCAAATCCCAGCGCCAGGGCGGCCACCCTGTAATTGGTCTTGGTCTCGACATCGTTGGCGGAAGCAAAGTAGGTTCGGCCACCCAAGGTTAAAATGATTGGACTATCCAGATTATCATTGCGCAGCATCATACCAATGTTAAGCAGGTAATTATCATCCTCATTGAACAGGAGACCTGTCTCCAGTTCCACCGGGGCGGCCTGCTGGCCCCACTTCGGGGTTGAATAAAGGAATCGTGCACTGCCCCCGTTCAGCATGGCCACGATACCCTCCGCACTGACGGTTGTACTGACCAGACAAAACAATAACACCTGCATTACCCGTAGCCACATAAGCATAATACTCCTGAAAACAAGCCTTTTATTTAATTCGACAACCCTATACCGGAGCCCGTATCTTTTCAACAGCCCGATGAACTTTTTCCGCTGGTTTTCCCTGTCAGACGGTCATTTAATCTGGCTGAAAAACAATAAGCTAGCTTAACAGGATATCCATCATTTTCCGAATCTCTTCCTGAGCACCATGCAGCAGTTCAACACTCGCATCGGGCCCCAGTTGGGCGATGGTCATTTTGTTAAATGCCGGTAACTCCACCAGAGGGGGGATCTGGCCGCCCTGTCGACCGCCGAAATAACTGTGCACCTGGGCAACGATCACCAGATCGACATAATCAACCGGTCCGGCCGAATCCCGCAACCACTCCTCCGCCCCTTCGGGGACACCGATCAGATCAGGGTTAAAGTTCCATTTTTCGAGTATCTTGTGACCCAGCGTCCCCCTTAGCGTCGAGATAATCTCATCCAGTTCTGATTCATTCGCGAGGAGTTCCGGATAATCAACGGCATAATGTAACACGGGCAAGACACCGATATCATGCACCAGACCTGCCAGTAAGGCCTTCTCCGGTTCCAGTCTGCCTTTGTGCAACTGGGCCAGAACAAAACTGATTGCCGCTACCTGACAACTATGTCGCCAGAGGTTTCGTAACCGCTGGTGCAGAAGTTTTGACTTGATATTGAAAACATTATGCATGACCAGACAGGTAACAAGATTTCGGGTCATCTTCAGACCCAGCCGGGTCACGGCCATCTGACAGGAATCGATCGGAAAGTAGTTGCGATAGCCGGGGGAATTGGCGATCTGTATCAGTCTTGCGGTCAAGCCCGGATCAAGCTGTATCAATTTTGCAACTTGCCGGGTCCCTTTATTCTCGTCGCGTACCGATTCGCGGATACGGCCTATCACCTCCGGTAAAGAGGGGACAACCAACCGCCCAGCATCATACTCTGACAATATATGACTTGAGATTTTCTCAAGTTGTGATGACAAACCCAGCACCTCTATCCATCCGACCACCTATAGTTAAGGTCAAGAATGCCGGCTGCGCAATATTAGTCTTTTTTACCCAGTATCAGATTGATGTCATCAATCGTTTTTTGGGTCTTGTCATCCGTGCCGGGGCTGGAAGGAGTATTGTGTATACCGTTATAACGGTTGTGCGCAATCTGGTCGATGCGATCCCTCACTTCGGGATAGTGCTGAATAAAATTCAACAGGGTAGCCCGTTCGACCCGAATCATCTCAATATGCGACAGGGCAATCACCGTTGCCGTACGAGGTGCACCGGTCAAGATTGACCACTCACCAAAATAATCCCCCGGCCCGATGATGGCAATTGGCAGGACTTGTCCGTCCAGGGTATGCGTAACCCTGGCGGCCCCATGTACCATAATAAACATTGCATCACCGGGTTCCCCTTCATTAACAATAACGCCACCGGGGACAATACTGACCAGGGATGCCTCGTGGATCAAACTGGATAAGGAGGTGAGTGGCATATAGCGTAGAAAAGAAACCGAACGTAAGGCCGTTTCAATCAAACGCTCTCCACAGCGTTGAATAATAGCCTTTAGCAGCAGTGGATTTTTCTCCAGCACCCATTCGAACAGGGCACCGCTAATTTCCAGCAGCACCGTGGGTTTACTTGCCCGTACTGTTGATATACGCGGCATTTTGAACAAGGCCGCCACCTCACCAAACACCTCCCCCTTACCTAAGTGGGCAAGGACTACCGTGTTATTATTCTCTCCCTCACTGACTTCAACCTCGCCCAGCAAAATAATATATAAATTTGCATCCCGGTCTAACTGGCGACAGATCACCTGACCGGTACCAAAGCTGCGCACCACGCCTCTATCCATAAGGTAGTGTTTTTCATCATCACCGAGCAGGTCACCGAATAACGCGTGGTTGGCAATGGTATCATTTGCCGTCTTGACCAGATTGTCTGTCGTCATAGCCAGTATCCTGCCTGCGCCCCGATGGATTATGATTCTATATAAATTAAGTGTTGTCGATTTATCGGAATAAAACCGCTTTAAGAACAGGAATTCATTCACAGTTTACATAGTAATATTAAACCTATATGAGGTAAAAACGATGTCGCCACGGGACTGTCTTGTGATACTGGCAATTTATCTATTGCCGCTTACCGCTTCGGCCAGATCTTTACTGGTGGATACCGACTGGCTGGTAAACAAACTGGGAAGCGCTGACATAGCCATTGTCGATATGTCGGACTCGATACAATACACACGCTTTCATATCCCCGGTGCCAGGCACCTGCCCTATGACGCAATAAACCAAGCAAACCAAAAACAGATTAGTCTCAGCATTGGCAGTCAAGCGGTCGCCCGCCTCATGGGCGAAAGGGGGATCAGCCCGGATATGCATGTCGTTATATATGATGATACCGGTGGTCTTAACGCCTCCCGCCTGTTTTGGGAACTGGAACGGCTGGGCCACGCAAATATCTCTTTGCTGGATGGGGGATTGGTCAAATGGGTACTGGAAGGGAAAAGAGTGGTGGCGGAACCGGCAAATTACCCAGCCAAAACCTACAAATCAGTCAGCCTCAAGGGACGCAACAATCTCGCGAGCATCGATGACCTCCTGCCGGCAAACCGGCCCCATCCGGTCTTGCTCGACGTACGCAGTGAAGAGGAATACATCGGTTACCCGCAACAAAAAGTCAGTGGTCACATACCGGGGGCGAAATGGTGGCATTGGGAAGACAATGTCAACTTTGCCAAGGCCTTTCAATTGCAACCCACAGCAAACCTGTTAACACACACCGCGACCCTCGGTCTGGGTGATAAACAGCAGGAGATCGTCGTCTACTGTCATTCCGGGCACCGTGCCGCCCAGGCCTATTTTACCTTACGGCAACTCGGCTATAGTCAGGTGCGACTGTATGACGGCTCCATGGCTGAATATGGCCAGCGCCGACCCGCCACCCTGGTACGCGGCAAGCAGCCATAAACCCGGATTCCGGGCAAAAAAAAACCTTCCCAGGAAAACTCAGTATCCAACGGAGGGGAAGGTTATAAAAAATCGGTGTTGCCATTGCCTGGCGGGCAGATGCGTTAAGCGTAGAACTAAACTTAGTGGTTTGCCGAACCTCACGCAATAATATTTTTTTATCATTTTATATCAATACGTTATCAATTTTTTATAATGTATTTTCTATATAGACATCGATAACACGTTGATACTGCTTGCCGGCTGAAATCCGAAATCAAATAACAGTGTATCAATTCCTGCCAACTACAGACGCTAAGACTACGACTGGCAAAATCGTTACGGTCAAATGGTTAAATTTTAATCAACACCATTTAAATAAATGGCGGCGAAGCATAATGCAGACAAGAATTTTCACTATGGTCTTATTGAGCCTGGCGCTTATCGGCTGCGCCCCGGATGCCCTACGCGCCCCGGATCTGAATGACAATAAGCTTTACTTCAGCTGCATGGATCAATTAGTCACCACCCATTCGGCCTTCCAATCCAATAAAGAGGGCATCCCACCCGCAGTCAAACAAAGAGTCATATCGTTGTTGATTGCGGCTGAAATTGATGGTCAATTCAAGCATTACCCGAGCTGCGTCAACAAGCTGGAACGCGCCCATTTCTTCCTGACCCAGGTAAAACCAGACATTTTTGTCTCTACCCGCATCGAGCCTGGCCAACCAGGCCATAGCTACTGAAAAAGTGTTTAAAATCACACATAAATACTAGCAATATGTGCAAAAATAGCTAAAATCTGAGTTATGGCGGTGGAACATACTTGGATAGCGTGTTCTCTCCGCCCTGTGTGACTATTGGGTAGATGTTAATTTGTTTCAAATCAATCGGTTAACAAAAATCATTTGAACTGGTTCGCAATTCGAAGCCTTACTTTGTTTAACCGTTACAATTTTTAACAAATCCTCATTGTTTTTACCGGGTATAACATCTAATTTTATTGTCAGTATAGACAAATACACAGTTTGACATTGACGAACCATATAAAAGGGAAAAGGCCATGAAACTATCATCACGCACACAATACGCAATCAAGGCAATGCTGGAGCTGGCAAACAGCCCGAAGAGTTCTATTTCACTCAATTCACTCTCAACCACCCAGAATATTTCACTCTCGTACCTGGAACAGATTTTTGCCGCGCTGCGCAAAAATCAATTGGTAAACAGTGTCCGTGGTCCAGGCGGCGGCTACCTCATCGCCAAGCCACTCGAGGCCATCACGATTGCGGATATCGTGGTTGCGATTGACCCACAGCTGACAAAATGCGCCCAGTATCAGGCCGATGGCAATATGAGCAAGGCCATGTGGAACTCACTGAGCACGAAGATCTACGGATATCTGGACGGTATTACCCTGGCCCAGTTACAGGAAGAACAGGATATGTTGCAACAGGAAGCCGCCGCAAGTTCAAGCGCTTCGCATGCGGCAGCCTAAGGATGTAATCTTACTGGCCAAAAAACGGGATCGATGTATGTCGATCCCGTTTTTTATTATAGTAGCACGTTGAATCTCAAGGCTATTTTTTAAATTCCAGGCCCACCACGAATCCCTGCGATTCATGATCCTGTACATGCCTAACCTCGGCGGTCAGGCCAAGCGGTTTTTCATCGCCGTCGAGGGTGGTCAATGATTCGAGAAATAACTTCTCCCCAACCTTAAACTCTTTTTTGCTAAACACACTCATTCCCCCCATGGAGTAGTCCAGCACATCCAGCACCAGACGCTGATCGTTATCCGCTGAGATGATAACCTTCCGTAAAAACTGTATACGCTGATGCTGGCGTTTGTCTTTCACCAGACCTCCCTGGGGTAAGTCGATTTAAATATCAGGTTGAATGATCACTATATTTATCTGGTCGCCTTCATTCCGGCAATTAATTCTTCAATTTTATGCCGCTGACCGGCCAGTTCGTAATCGATAAACTGCATGCCCAGCACATCGCCAACCGAGCGAATCACTTTCATATTAAAGCTTATATTCGGATTGGCAGAATTCAACATTTTGATCTGCAAATGACTGCCTTCGGGTATCTTAATGCGATCGGCCAGACGCACCCTGATCCCTCCATCAGAGATGTCTATCGTGGTGGCCAGGAGCACGCCAAACGATCCGTGACTGATACTCACGGGCGCCCCGACACAGTTGCGGGGATTCTGGCGTTTTTCTCTCATAAGCGGTATAGGCATTTGCAGACCGATAAATGAGTTCCAGTATAGACAAAATTGACCTTGCACAACATCTAATATCCGGTTCCTGTCGAGGGTAAAATCGTTTACCTGTTCATTCAAAATGAATAGGCAATCCCGGTCTTCAGTTTAGTATCGGTTTTCTCCACCCCGCCGGGTGGCTGACTATCATGGGCAGACTCCAGACTGAACTGTACGGAAAATTGCCGGGTGGTCTTGAAATCCAGCACAGAGACAAACAGTGCCCGATTATCACCACTATCCGCCATGCGCGGTTGCCAGTACAGGGTGTTACTAAACTTGATTCGGTCGGCCAGTTTATAACGGGACATCAGATAAAAATTCCAGCGCCCGGTACGTTCGATATCTTCCTGTATTGACCCCGCCTGAGGGGTAATCCTTTCGACCTCTCTAAAACCACCCATTCCAAGATAGGCCACATGGTTATCCGTATCGGCAAATGGCAGTCTTAATCCTGCACCGAGCAAGCCCCGATATTTAAGTCGCGTAAACTCATTTTCTTCTGCCTGGGCATAAAACTCATAATCCAGGCTGTCGGAAAAATGCCGCACATGCCGGCCATGAATAAATGATTTATTCAAATTTCGGCTATCGTTGTTTTCACCGTATTCGTAGCCAAGCACCAGTAAATTGATGTATGAGGGATTATTCC
>JAHEDB010000478.1 GCA_024641465.1 Chromatiales bacterium
GGTCAGAGCCCTTTTCGACGTTGCGAAAAACACTTGTATAAGGAGAATACGATGAAATTATTCCCGCACAGACACACGACCCTCACGCTGTGTTCCCTTGGTCTGCTGCTGATACTTCTCGGTGTACACGGATGCGGGGGCGGTGACGGCGGGGGTGATGTTGTTGTTGACGATACCGGTAGCGGGAATAACAACGGGGATGATCTGCCCAAGCCTTTTCAGCCCCGCAACAATGATACCGGTGTCACCCTGTGCGGCGGTAATTTATTTAATACCGCCACCTGCCCACTCGCCAATTTTCCCGGCCAGGACGGGGATCACGGCCGTGACGCCAATACCGACACCAACCTGGGCGGTGACGGCCACCTGGGTTTCTCCTTTACCAAGCTGGATGCCGCCGGTAACACACTGGCCTCGGATGCAAACAGTTGGGCCTGTGTACGTGACGAGGTAACCGGCCTGATCTGGGAGGCCAAGACCGATGACTGGGGTATACATGACGGCAGGATTGGATTTGCCTGGGGCGATCATAGCGCCACCAGTTGCGCGACCTTGACTGCATGCAACACCGATACATTGATCGCCGCTGTCAATTCTGAGGCACTGTGTGGTTACAACGGCTGGCGGTTGCCGAAGATGGAGGAGTTACAATCCATCACCGATTACGGCCAGGTGAGTCCCGAACCACTACTGGACACAGACTATTTCCCCCACTACCGCAATGCCGGCGGCACGATCCAGACATACTGGTCGTCCAGCCTGCGCTTCAATTCACTGTACGCCTGGAATTTCAATGCCGCTAACAGTGCCGTGATATTCGGATCCGTCGCCTCATACCTCGGTGTACGGCTGGTTCTCGGTGGGACATCTCCCGGCGGTACCCTCATCCAACAGACTGGCCAGACCTGCAATGCGGCCTTCCCGGCCACCACTCCAAACGAACGCTATATCGATCAGCGCAACGGCACGGTCACCGATAAACAAACCGGGCTGATGTGGACGCGTTGCCCGCAGGGTTACACCTTCTCCGACAACGCCAGCCCCGCCGACTGGAGTGACGACACCTGCACCCAGACCGACACCGTTAAATTCACCTGGCAAGCGGCGTTGCAACAAACCGGCATCTTGAATGCCGCCGGCTATGCCGGCCATCAGGACTGGCGTGTACCCAACATCAAGGAGCTCTATCCCCTCGCCGAACATAGCTGCATCGGTAATCTTATGAATAAGCTGGTGTTTCCCTCTACGATCAGTGCCGCTTACTGGTCATCGACACCGACAGGTGACAATGAGGTTTGGTCCTTCGAAACCTTTTATGGCTATCTCACACCGAGTGCCAAGACCTTAACCAGACAGGTCCTGTGGGTGCGAGATGCGGATTAAAATTCGGATGACAAGTTATTCAGATTTCCGCCTCAACCACCACCAACCTGCCAATAAAAACAGCATCACAAATCCACCGATAAAATATGTCCAGGATGGCAGACTGAAATCCTGACCCATGCAGGCCGCTTGTTTGGCGCTATCCTCACCACAGCCACCATTGTGACAGGCGCTGACCCACCAGGTATAAGGCAGGGATCCTGTCGCGCATTGTGCACTGCTAGTTTGATCATACAAGCCGTCATAAGTCTTGCTTGATAACCTAAAGGGGCGACCGCCCGGCTTGGCCGTGGTGAGATAGTTAAGCACATGCCCATCCGAAGTGCAGCAGAGGGAAAACTGATAGGAATCCGCCCCAGCCACATTATTCCAATTATAATAGGGTTCGCGTTTAACCCCCTCTGGATTCGGAATCACCGTCAAACCTGCGGGCGGGGCAAGGGGAATAAATTCACGTTCAGCTGAATTGAAGCTACAGTGCACATCGGTGTAACATGCCCTGACCATCCAGCGAATAGTCTTTCCATACCAGCTCACCGGCAGGTCCTTATCAGGCATCCAGGCAGCAATCTCGAAATCTGTTCCATCGACATTAACAGTAATACCATTCTCACCATTTGTACATTGCGCATTCGGGTAAACATCAGGTCGCCAGATACACAGACGGAAGTAATGCTTTGGCACATTGGACCAGCTAAATAATGGCTGCACACCGGTACCAACGGTATCAAACGGTATTTGCTGCGCCGGAGTTGGGATTGGGCCCTGCATGTGAAATGCAACTGAAGTCGGCAATACCAACATCGACACCAGCAGGATTACAGCACGTAATATACTGGATGATTTGTTCATAAGTCCTCCGTTGACTTTCTTCTCTTACGTAAAATCGAGACAGGTATCAATACGCATTATCTTGATTTGTTGCTGACGTTTTTATATCCCTTGTTGACTTTTCCATATAAGCAGGATGCATCTAACTATGGATGTCTTATTTATTTTGTGTGTCGGGTCAAACAGGGCGCGCTCAAGCGCTATGCCACCTTTAGCGTCGTGACCGATTGATGGGTGTTGATCACCGGCAATACATATCAACTACCGATATATTGCCATCCTCAGCAAATAACGATTGTCGATCAGGGTAAATCAACGTCTCGATAAGCGTGATCTAAATAATATTTTCTAATTCCCGATCAGAATTGCATTAAAAGTAATTCAAAGATTA
>JAHEDB010000479.1 GCA_024641465.1 Chromatiales bacterium
GTAGGTGGTGACGGGGTTGCTGATGCCGCGTAACTGGATGTGCTTGTGACGATGGGCCATGATCTGCCATTGGACATCCGGATCCTTGACCAGCGCCTCAGTGACTACAATCTGACCCCGTTCAGCAACGGTGTGCAGGCGGGAGGCGATATTCACCGCATCTCCGACCACGGTATATTGCATGCGTTCGTTGGAGCCCATGTTGCCGGCCAGCATGATCCCGCTATTGATGCCAATACGAAAATGGATCGGTACCTGGCCATCAATGACCCGTTCCTTATTTAAGACCTCGACCAGGCGCTGGATCATCACGGCGCAGGTGATGGCGTTGAGCTTGTGATCCTTATCCTCTTCCGGGGCGCCAAAGATCAGCATGGCGCAGTCGCCCATGAATTTGTCGATGGTGCCGTGATACAGGCGGGTGATGGTGGAGATATAAGAGAAGTATTCATTCAGCAACGTGGCCACCTCGGTCGGTGGCAGCTTTTCCGCAATCGAGGTAAAGCCGACAATATCGGCAAATACCGCCGTGGCGTTGACATGCTTACCGCCCAGTTGCACCTGATCCAGATTCTGCATGATCTGTTTGGCGACCTTGGGGGAGACAAAACGTGAGAAGGCGTTCTCTACCTGGGATTTTTCCAGCAGGCCGTTGGCCATGGTGTTAAAGGCGCCCATCAGATAGCCGATTTCATCATTTCTTTTTTCGTGTATGCGGAAATCATAGTTACCGGAATTGATGGCGCGGCTGGCATCCATCAGATCATTGAGTGGGCGGGTCAGACGCTTGCCGAGATAATAGGCGGTGATGACACCCAGGATGATCATGAGAATCGTCGCGGCGACGATGGCCTGTACCGTCTGGATGCTGGCCTCGTGCAGACTGGCCTTGCTGAAGGTGACCAGGGCATGGCCAATGATCAACTTCTGGAAGGTAATCGGCACGATGAACGACATGACCTGCAGGGTTTGTCCCTGCGCATCATTGCTCTTCCACTCCACGGAATAATCGTTGCGGTCCAACTGCCGGGCTGATCGGTACAGTTCGAGAATGTCACTCGATGGCGTCATGCCCGAGGCGGCGATGATCTTGCCGCCCTCGTTGTAAATTACCGTGCCGAGGGTATTGTGGTTGGCCGTCAGACTACCGATCAATACCATCAGGCTGAGGGAATCGTCGGAGAGGATCAGTTCCTTGGACGACTCGGCGAGTTGATTGACGACGGTCTTGCCAAAATCATTCATTTGCCCCTGTAGCAACTGGGTCTGATTACTGGTCACCACCAGACCGAGCAGGACCATGCTGGTGCTAATGAGTAAGGTCAGGATCAGTGCCAGTTTATGGGCGATGGTGAATTGTGCAGGCAGGCGGGCACGTAAACGCCCGGCGATCAATTTTCGCTGCGGAGTCAGATATCCCTTCAGCAAGCTGAGTTTTCTCGTTATCGTCTGTCTGTTCATGGGTGGTAATTGCAAGCTTTAATGCGAGCAACCAACATATTGAGTGGTTTGGCGGCCTGAATATTAACACGCGTTATGGGTATATTGAAAATATTGACCATGGCTACTCTGGTACTATTGTCCTTTGCTGACGGAAAAATATTAGCAATTATCACTCCAATAGATAGAAAGATGCTGATTTTATAACCAGCGGGCAAGCAATATATGTACTGGGTCTCACTTTCTACCGTTTCAGGCTTGCTGCAAGACCAGATTACTCTAAATTATTGGGGGAGATTGTGATACGCCGATTACAATCATCCTCGATTCAGGGATAAATCTATTTATATATTTAATATGTGGAATAAAAGTAGCCAGCATCACCTGACAAGCGCCATAAAGCTGTCAATTCATGACGACATTATGCCATTCCTGTGGTTTTTATTGACCAATGCCGGAGTCTGTCTGCACTTTTCCCTGAGCCTGTCCCTGCTCGGCCTGCATGAGTTGCTAGCAGGATGGGGATTGGGCCTGGCAGAGATCTGGCTGGATATCATCTTGCTGAGCAGTGTCGGTGCCGCCGGGATGCTACTCGCCTCGAAACCCATTATTCGCTATGTCCTTGATGCCAGAGTGGTGGATGAGTCGATGGGCGCCAAGCTGGACCAGTTGCAGCTGATTGTGGCCAGGCAGGCGGGGTATCTTGGCATTTCCCCCCCACAACTGGCGGTCTATCCGGCGGCGGAGATGAATGCCTTTGCCGTGGGCAGTGGTCGCCAGCAAGCCATGCTGGTGGTCAGTCAGGGCCTGCTGGACAGCCTGAGCCTGGATGAGTTATCGGCGGTGATCGGCCATGAAATGACCCATATTAGCAGTGGCGATATGCTGACACTTTCGCTGATGCAAGGTGTGGTCAATATGTTTGTGTATTTCCCGGCCCGCGTCTTCGGCATGGGGCTGGACCGCCTGCTGTTCCGCGACCACCCGTTCGGGCCAGCCTATAAAGGTATCAGCCTGCTATTGCAATTGACCGTGGGGGGGCTCGCCAGCCTGCTGGTCATGTGGTTCAGCCGACAACGGGAGTTCAGGGCCGATGCCGGCGGGGCCCGGTTGGCCGGTCATGCCGAGATGATGGCGGCGCTGCGCTCCCTGCGGGCTGGC
>JAHEDB010000057.1 GCA_024641465.1 Chromatiales bacterium
TGCTATTTCGCAACCCGGGGTCTGGGGGCCTTTAAAAAGGCCAATGATAAAAAACCCAAACGGATCCATGTCAAGGCGCATTGCCGTCGCCCCGTGGTGATCGCCGGCAGTCATTCGCACCCGTCAGATGAGTTCAACCGCTTTATAGCCAACATTGGCGACTATAAGATGCTGAGTATGGGCAGCGCCCTCAAGTCGTGTCTGGTGGCCGAGGGGGCCGCCGACATCTACGCCCGCCTTGGGCCGACCTCGGAATGGGACACGGCGGCGGCGCAGTGCATCGTTGAAGAGGCCGGTGGCATGCTGACCGACACCCACATGCAACCCCTGCGCTACAACACCAAGGACAGCCTGTTGAATCCGCATTTTTTTGTGTTTGGTGACTGCCAGGTGGATTGGTCTAAATATCTGTAACAGTTTGCCGTCAGAGCCGCCACTGGCCAGATGTTCCTGCATTTTAAAGCGACAGGGTGGGGTTAATCTGTAATATAAACCTGACGAAATAGTATACTCACCTGTAAGTCTTTACGAATTATTCAAACAGATAATTATAATTACTCATATGACACCGGACACACAATTAAAACTAATCGTCCCCGGCGCTGCCGGACTGGTAGGACAAAACCTGATCATTGCACTCAAGGCCAAGGGGTATAAAAATATCCTCGCCATCGACAAGCACCCGGAAAATACCCAAATCCTGCGTCAGCTCCACCCCGACATCGAGATCATCGAGGCCGATATCTCTTATCCGGGCGAATGGCAAAAGGCCTGCGCCGGCGGCGATGTGGTGATCATGCTCCAGGCACAGATTGGCGCCAAGTCATCGGCCCCTTTCATTCGCAATAATATTGAATCTACCCGCTTGATGCTCGACACAGCCAAACAGGAAGCGATTCCCTATATCGTGCATATCAGTTCCTCGGTGGTGGAATCGGTTGCGGATGACAATTATACGAATACCAAAAAATCCCAGGAAGAGATGGTCAAGCACAGCGGTATTGAGCACTGCATTTTGCGGCCAACACTCATGTTTGGCTGGTTTGACCGTAAGCACCTCGGCTGGCTGTCACGTTTCATGCAAAAGGTCCCTGTATTTCCGATACCGGGGCATGGTCGATATATGCGGCAACCGCTATATGTACAGGATTTTTGCAATATCATCGTTGCCTGTCTTGCGAACAAACCCGCTAATGAGGTCTTCAATATTACCGGGCTCGAGCAGGTTGATTATGTCGATATCATCAAGTCGATCAAGCGGGCGCTCCGATCAAAGACCTTGATCTTGCATATTCCCTATTTCCTGTTCTGGTTGTTGCTGAAGATCTATGCCGTGTTTGACTCCGACCCGCCGTTTACGGCGGAACAGCTCAAGGCGCTGGTTGCCCGGGACGAGTTTGAGGTCATACCCTGGGGCGATATCTTTGGCGTGACACCAACGCCGTTTGCCCGGGCGATCGAACAGACGTACGGCGATAACCAGTATTCACACATCATTCTGAAATTCTGATCATGAAAAAAGTGGCTGTTCTTGGTGCGGGTGTGATGGGGCTGGCCTGCGCCTATGAGTTATTGAAACGGGGTTATCAGGTCGATATTTATGAGGCCGATGACCGTGTTGGCGGTATGTCCGCCCATTTTGATTTCAATGGTATGAGTATCGAGCGCTATTATCATTTTATCTGCAAGACCGACCATGATCTGTTTGCCTATCTGGCGGAGTTTGGCATCAGCGACAAACTCCACTGGGTCGATACCAGGATGGGATACTTCTACGACGGTAAGCTCTACAAGTGGGGCACCCCGCCGGCGCTGTTGAGTTTTCCAAAACTGGATCTGATCTCAAAGCTGCGCTACGCCGTGCATGCCTTTATCTCGACCAAACGCCGCGACTGGTCCGGACTGGATAAAAAAGAGGCGTCACAATGGATCCGGAAATGGATCGGTGACAGGGCCTACAAGGTACTGTGGGAGAAGCTGTTTGCCCTGAAGTTCTACGGCTACAAGGACAATCTGTCCGCCGCCTGGATCTGGACGCGCATTCGTCGTATCGGTCTGTCACGCCGGAGCCTGATGCATGAACAGCTCGGGTATATTGAGGGTGGATCTGAGACACTGCTGGCCTGTTTTCAGACGGCGATAGGCAGGCTGGGTGGCCGGATTCACCTCGGGCTGCCGGTTGAAAAAGTCATTATCGAGCAGCAGAAAGTCATTGGCGTTAAAACCAGACAGGCTGAGGAAAATTACGATATCGTTGTGAGCACAGTACCATTACCCTTTGTTTCACGCCTGATCCCCTCATTAGCAGATGAGCAGAGGGAGCAATATAATAATATTAGTAACATTGCTGTAGTGTGCGTGATATTCAAACTGAAGCGACCATTAACAGAGAATTTCTGGTTAAATATCAACGATGAACGTATGCAGATCCCCGGCCTCATCGAGTTTTCCAACCTGCGCCCTCTCGACGCGCACATTGTGTATGTGCCGTATTATCTGCCGCAGCAACATCCCAAATTTAAACTATCGGATGAGCAATTCAAGGCCGAAGCAAAGTCTTATTTGCAGATGATCAAGGCGGACTTTGGCAGTGAAGATATTATCGATATGCATGTTTCAAGATATCGTTTTGCCCAACCTATTTGTCCGCCGGGTTTTCTGGAAAACCTGCCACCTATCCAGAATACGATCAAAAATCTATATATCGCCGATACGTCATATTATTACCCCGAAGACCGCTCCATTACTGAAAGCGTCAAGTTGGGTAAAAAGATCGCCAACCTGATACAGGCTTAACATCATTGGACCGCAGCACAGAATCGACACGTTTTATTCGGTTTATCATGGTCGGCGGGCTCGCGGCCATGGTAAATTTTTTCTCGCGGATCGGTTTTAGCCAGTATTTTTCATTCAGCGTGGCGGTGATCCTGGCGTTTCCGCTGGGCATGACCACGGCGTTTATTTTGTCGCGACGCTATGTGTTTGAGCAGGGTCTGCAATCGGTCGTCAAACAGTTCTATTATTTTTCCCTGGTGAATTTCTTTGCGGCGGCACAGGTCTGGCTGATTAGCGTAGGCCTGGCAGAATATTTGTTAGTGTGGCTCGATTACCATTTTTTCCGGGAAGAACTTGCGCACCTGATCGGGATCGCCGTGCCGGTATTTACCAGTTATCTCGGGCATAAGCACTTATCATTTCGATAATCTTACTAAGGTAGGCACGGGCGCCGTCGGTTAGTCAGTGATTTCGTCGGGTTTTTCGAGGGTGCAGCGGTCATAGACCGCCATGATGGAGTGCAACTCGAGCAATACCGTCTGCTTCTCCAGGTCGCTCAAGCCATCCAGTAATTCAAGGGGGGTGTGGCTTTCCAGCTGTTCGATATACAGACGCACTGCTCGACAGCCTTCCTGACAAAGGATCTCGATGACCTCATCAACGGAATAGACATGCGGTGGAATCGGATCAGGGAACATCGGACAACCTGAGGGCTTGGGAGTGATAACGAGAAGGCTATCACATATTTTTTGGTCACAACAGCCGTTTGGTCAGGCTCGTACCTGACGGGTACGCAGTGGTATGCTGGTTGAGCAAAAAGGCTAGTACAGCAATAACTCTTGCCGGTAATTCGCCCTCAATTCCTCCTCCAGTTCCTGTTCGACACCCTGTGGTTCGATGCTGACAAGCCGGGTATCTGGTGGTGCATCTATCGCGAGAATAAACCGACCATTTTCGGCCTCAACAACGGATATTCGGGTTTCGACCCCGGCGGTGGACATGGCAATCACATCCCCGGATTCTCTCTCCAACACAAACATGTTCCTGCCCCTTTATCTACTACTTCCATTGGATAAAACCATATCATTAGTATTGGATAAAAATCAATCAGTAAATACCGAATCGAGGGTGAGATATAACCTACACGGCCGATTTGAAAACCAAATTACAGGATAGTTAATCGTGCTTAAGCTAAGGGCTTAACAAGCGGTGATGACAGGTATTGAGGTAGAGGTGCAATGGGAGCTGACTTAGATAAAGAAATGGTGGCCAGGGACGGAATCGAACCGCCGACACGGGGATTTTCAATCCCCTGCTCTACCGACTGAGCTACCTGGCCATTTTGTCTGCTTCTGACAGGTCCGAGTACCGGGGAACCAACTGCGGGACAATCACTGTGGGGGGGGGGTGTGATAATCCCTGGTTCCTGGTAACTCGTTCCTCCCCTTGGGGAGCGGCGTATTAAACAGGCTTGTCGTCGGGGAGTCAAGTTCCTGAATGGGGTAAGGTTAATCTTTCGTCGGGGTATAGCCTTCAGGGGCGGCTGAGCCACTGCCGAAGAAGAAGTTTTCCATCTCTTTTTCCAAAAAGGCGCGGTGTTCAGGGTTAATCGGGCTGAGGCGGTTTTCATTGATGAGCATGGTCTGTTGTTTGATCCACAGTTGCCAGGCCTCTTTGGAGACCGAGTCGAAGATCCGCTTCCCCAGCTCGCCGGGATAGGTCGGCCGGTCGAGCCCTTCGGTCTCTTTATCCAGTTTCACACAGTGGACCATACGCGTCATGTCTTGCTCCTTCGAATCGAGTGGCGGTTGTCGATGCCCTCAAACCAGGTGTTCGAGCAATTGTTTGACGGGGCCGGGCAGGCCCAGGGCATCGGGTTGGCGGGTGTTATACCAGACTGTGGCGGCGGCATCCATGACGTGATCCGTGTGGTCTTTCAGGCTGGCCCGGATCGGGTAGATGTCCAAATGGAAGTGGCTGAAGGTGTGGCGTAGCACATTCGTCGTCTGGATCGGGCCAATGACCAGGCCGAGCCGGGAGCGACACCAGTCATTGATATCGGTATCGAGCGGACACTCAGGAAAGCTCCACAACCCGCCCCAGATACCGGTGGGCGGGCGTTGTTGCAGGAGAAACTGACCCTGCCTGTTCTGCAACAGCAACATGTGCGTTTGCCGAACCGGCAGGGTCTTTTTGGGTTTGGCGGTGGGGTAGAGCGCTACGGAATGTTGCCGATAGGCCTGACACAGTTCGACTACCGGACAGTCCTGACAGCGGGGTTTGCCGCGGGTACAGACCGTAGCCCCCAGGTCCATGATCGCCTGACTATAATCCGCCAGCCTGGTGTCCGGGGTGTAGGCTTCGGCCAATTCCCAGAGCTGTGCCTCAATGGCCTTCTGCCCCGGCCAGCCCTCGATTTCATGCAGGCGGGTAAGCACTCGCTTCACATTGCCATCCAGAATCGCGTGGCACTGTCCCATGGACTGGGCGAGGATCGCCCCGGCGGTGGATTGGCCGATCCCGGGCAGGGCGACGACATCGTCAAACACAGCGGGGAAGCAACCGGCGTGTTGCGTGACAATAATTTGAGCCGCCTTGTGCAGGTTACGGGCGCGGGCGTAATAGCCGAGTCCGGTCCACAGGTGTAATACCTCGTCAAGTTTGGCGGCGGCGAGATGCGTGACCGTCGGAAAGCGATCCATAAAGCGTTCGAAATACGGGATCACCGTGCTCACCTGGGTCTGCTGCAACATGATCTCCGAGACCCACACCCGGTAAGGGCTGCGATCATCCTGCCAGGGCAGGTCGTGACGACCATGTTGATCAAACCAGCTGAGTAGCAGGCTGCTGAAATGTTCAGATTTGTTGTTTGACCCGGACAAGCTGTTCGATCCCGTGAATGGTTTTCTTACCGGCCGCCAGCAGGCGACCCTTGAGGAGATAAGGACCGATCAACGGCGGCACGAAAAAGGCCGGTACAAAATCGGCCCGGTAACTGATGATGGTAAAACCATCCTGCTCGACAATGTGCCACAAGATCCGACCATATTCCATATCACTCTTGTCCGGCAGGTCGACCGCCTGAATATACCCATGGCCCATCTCGGTGACCCGCTGTAATTGCCTGACCCGTCGGCAAAAGATCCACACACAACCCTCCGCCTCGATCTGCACCAGGTGTTGCTTGTCCTTGCTCTGCAACAGGCGGCTGAGCTTGATATTGTTATTCAACCGGGTGAGGTGATTGAAATCCGTCAGGGAGGTATAGACCTTGTCTAAACCGGCCTCGATTTTCATGGTCAGGCTGATAAGGTAATGGCCGTCTTCATAGGCGATATGTGATTCGAGGACCTCCCCCGCCTGGCTGAGTGCCGAGAGCAAAAGCAGGCCGCAGCTGATCAATAGCGTGATACATCTCTTTGTGATGCGATTTCCCATGCATTAGAAGGTAGCACCCGCTGCGCACTAACAATAATCTTGAGGATAAAAATGTCTGCTGAACGTGTCAGCTCGGGCCTGATAACCGGCTCGGCCGCCTGTGGCATAGGTAGGCATAGTCAGTAATAAACCCCCTATGGTCACTACAGATCCGTTGTCGGCTGACCGATAAATTAACCATCTGTAGCGAATGTGAATAGATTTTATGGGGAAGGCTCGAAAGCCAAAGTCAGCGGTATCAGCCAGGCATAATGCGGTAACCAAACCGCAGGATGCGCCAATCCGTATTTTGCTCATCGACGATGATTCGGTGTTCACCGAGCTTCAATCACATTTCCTGACAGACCATCACTACAGTGTCGCCGTGGCGCATAATGCAGGTCATGCCGCACAACTACAGTCGACTTTCCGACCGCAACTGGCGCTGATTGATCTTTGCCTCGGGAAGGAAAGTGGCCTGGATGTACTGGATGCCTTACGAGCTGCAGACCGGGAGATCTGCTGTCTGATCATTACCGGCCGGGAAGATATCGATACGGCCTTGCAAGCATTGCGTCGAGGCGCCGTTGATTATCTTAGTAAATCTATTAGTTCGACCGAATTGCTTAAGGCCATAGAGCGTGCTGCGGAGAAACTGTACCTGCGCCAGGATATGCGGCAAATCGAAAGTCTGGTGGACTTGCGAAATGATGAATTACTTCAGGTCAATCAGCGCCTGCAGGAGGAAATCAGGGTTCGGATTGAGGCGGAAAATAGCGCGCTTGACGCCTTGAAGGAACAGGCAAAGGCCAATCAGTTACTGCAAGACAGAGAGGCAGAGTTGCAGGCCAGGGTCAGACAACAGACTGATGAACTGATAAACAAGAATGCCCGCTATAGCGTGCTGGTGGAAAAAGCGGAAGACGGGATATTTATTCACGACGAGCAAGGCCGGTTATTTGAATTAAACCATTCAGCCATGACGAATCTGGGTTACACCGCTGACGAGCTGAAAAGGCTCAGTATATTTGACATTGAGGTCGGCGCAAGCAAACAGGAATTACTCGATGTTTGGGCGACCTGTGAACCGGGCCGTTCGGTTTCCGTCGATGGCATCCAGCAGCGCAAGGACGGTACACGCTTCCCGGTGGATGTGAAGATCACCGCCTTTCATCAGGATGGAACAAAATATCTGTTGGCGATTGCCCGCGATGCCACCGAGCGCAAGCGGGTCGAGCAGGCCTTGCGTGAGAGCGAGATAAAATTACGTTCGATTATCGAATCGGC
The DNA here is from genome assembly GCA_024641465.1 of Chromatiales bacterium. Classification (GTDB taxonomy): domain Bacteria; phylum Pseudomonadota; class Gammaproteobacteria; order UBA6429; family Thiohalophilaceae; genus JAHEDB01. The sequence goes on from JAHEDB010000057.1 coordinate 7,480, forward strand.
GCAGGAGGGTATTCTGGTCGTCGACGGCAACGGTGTGATTATCCAGACCAATACCCGTTTCCAGGAGATGTGGCATATCCCGGCCGAACTCATTACCCGCCGGGATGATGCTGCGGTATTAAACTGCGGCACCAGCCAGTTGGTCGACCCGGAGTCATTTTACAAACTGGTGATTGAACTGTATGACAGCGACCGTGAGTCGAGCGATGTACTGTATTTTGCAGATGGCCGCGTGTTTGAGCGCTATACCCGCCCCTTGCAAAAGGTGGGTGACAATGACTTGGATGGACGGATCTGGATGTTTCATGATGTGACCGAGCGCGAACAGGCCGTTCAGGATTTGCAGTTATATCGTCTGATGGTGGAAACCACCCATGACCCGATGTTTGTCATCGACAGCGAAACCTCGCGCATGATCTTTGTCAACGAGGCGGCGGAAAAACATTACTGTGCCTCGAAAGAGGAAATATTATCCTGGCGCATCCCCGACTGGGATCCAAACTTCGATGACGATAAGTTACAGTCGCATGTGGAGCAGATAAAAAAACAACCCGGTTTGTTGATTGAGACCGAACATAAAATCAAGACGGGCGAACTGGTGCCGGTCGAGGTATCGCTGAATATGACCGAGTACAAGGGGCGACCTTGTCACTTTGGGTTTTTCCGCAATATTGCCGAACGCAAAAAGAAAGAGCTCGAGTTGTTGACGGCCAAGCAGGAGGCCGAGTACGCGAACCGGGCCAAGTCCGAATTTCTTGCGCGGATGAGCCATGAATTACGCACGCCCATGAATGCGATCCTTGGATTTGGCCAGTTATTGCAACTCAATAATGATAACCTGACGGAAGAGCAAAACAGCGGTATTGGCCATATCATGACGGCCAGTCGTCACTTGTTACAGCTTATCAATGAGGTGCTGGATATTTCCTCGGTTGATGCCGGTAAGATTTCCCTGTCGCTGGAACCCGTCAAACTGACCGAGGTGCTGGCTAGCGCCATCATGCTGGTGAAGCCACTGGCAGTCAGTAAGGGCGTTGTTATTGAGACCATGCATACCAGAGATTACTGTGGTGTCCTGGCCGATCTACAACGCCTAAAACAGGTTTTTATTAATCTCCTCTCCAATGCAGTCAAATACAACCGCAAGGGCGGTCATGTCAGAATTGGTTGCAGCTTGATCGAACAGACAGATGCTGAGACTGATCAACCCATGATGCGTATATCCGTTACCGATACCGGTGTCGGCATCAAGCAGGAAGATCACAAGAAAATATTTGAACCCTTTCAGCGAGTCAGTCTGCGCGGTGAAAATATCGAAGGCAGCGGTATCGGTCTGACAATTACCCGCAAAATAGTCGAGCTGATGAATGGCAAGATCGGCTTTGTCAGTGAATACGGTAAGGGTAGCACCTTCTGGATAGAACTGCCCTTCGTTGCAGCGGATAAAATCGTCAGCAGTGAACCGATACAAGACCGGCAGGCGGTAGGTCGTGCAACGAAACCAGCGCAGGAAAAACTTATTCTGTACGTCGAAGATAATCCCTCCAATATGTCCCTGGTGGAGAGTGTTTTGCGAAACCATGCGGGTTATACCCTGTTGGCAGCCGAGACGGCGGAGCGGGGAATTGATATAGCCAAAGATCAGCAACCGGATCTGATCCTAATGGATATCGACCTGCCCGGCATGGATGGGTATGAAGCGCTGACCGTCCTGAAGGCGTGTAAAGAAACCGCGCATATACCGGTTGTAGCACTCAGCGCCAATGCGCTGACTGAGCAGGTTGCAACTGGCCGGCAAGTCGGCTTTAGCGACTACCTGACCAAACCGATCGATGTAGAACAACTATTGCAAGTTATTGAAAAAAACTAACGCCTCATTTGTGTTACTAATTTGTTGGTCAAGTAGTGGTGTGCGCAGGGAAGGTGGAGCGGGTGAAGGGAATCGACCATTTTGCGATTTTGCAAAATGGAACGCACACAGACGAAAATATAATAAGTGGGTGCGTTAACCCTCGATTAGCAGTGACTCGTTCGTTGCGGAAAC
>JAHEDB010000058.1 GCA_024641465.1 Chromatiales bacterium
CGTGCTTCTCTGCCATCACCTTGGTGATCGCCGCTGTCAGTGTGGTTTTACCGTGGTCTACGTGACCGATCGTGCCCACGTTCACGTGGGGTTTGGTTCTTGCAAATTTTTCCTTGGACACGGTCTTTACCCTCTCAATTCAAAACTTAAATTATTACGAAACTCTTTTAATCACCACATCGGCCACGCTCGATGGCGCCTCGGCATACTTCTCAAACTCCATGCTATAACTGGCACGGCCTTGCGTCGCCGAACGCAAATCGGTCGAATAACCGAACATTTCGCCTAGCGGCACTTCGGCACGAACAATCTTGCCGGAAGGCCCGTCTTCCATTCCCTGGACGATACCACGGCGACGGTTAAGGTCACCCATGACATCACCCATGTAATCCTCAGGCGTCACCACTTCCACTTTCATAATGGGCTCAAGGAGTACAGGTTTCGCCTTCTTGGCACCTTCCTTAAAGCCCATGGAGCCGGCAATCTTGAACGCCATTTCCGATGAATCCACTTCGTGGTAGGAGCCGTCGAAAACACTCACCTTGACGTCAACCACCGGGAAACCGGCGATTACACCGTTTTCCATTTGCTCCCTGATACCTTTATCCACCGCCGGTATGTATTCTTTTGGAACTACACCACCAGCGATCTCATTCACAAACTCATAACCCGTGCCCGGCTCCCTGGGCTCGATCCTCAGCCAGACATGGCCAAACTGCCCACGACCACCCGACTGACGAACAAACTTGCCTTCCTGTTCAACCTTGGCGCGAATCGTTTCACGATACGCCACCTGAGGCGCGCCGACCTTGGCGGTAACATTAAATTCACGCCGCATCCGATCGACGATGATCTCCAGGTGTAACTCACCCATCCCGGATATGATGGTTTGGCCGGTCTCTTCATCGGTATGCACCCGAAATGAAGGATCTTCCTGGGTCAGCTTCGACAGGGCCAGCCCCATCTTTTCCTGATCCGCCACCGTTCTAGGCTCAATCGCCACCGAGATCACTGGCTCGGGGAATACCATCCGCTCCAGTGTGATCACGTTATTCATGTCACACAGGGTTTCACCCGTGGTGACATCCTTCAGGCCAACAGCCGCGGCAATATCCCCGGCGCAGACCTCTTTAATCTCTTCACGGCTGTTGGCATGCATCTGCACGATACGACCAATCCGCTCCTTCTTCCCCTTGATCGGGTTGTAAACACTATCCCCGGATTTCATCACCCCGGAATAGACCCGAAAGAAGGTCAGCGTACCGACAAACGGGTCGCTCGCAATCTTGAATGCAAGCGCGGCAAACGGCTCATCATCAGATGAGTGGCGTTCCGCCTCGGTAGCCTCTTTGTCGTCCAGCACACCCTTAATCGCCGGCACATCCACCGGTGAGGGCATGTAATCAACAACCGCATCCAACATGGCCTGCACGCCCTTGTTCTTGAAGGCGGAGCCACACAGGCACGGCACTATTTCGTTGGCCAGCGTACGAATACGCAAGCCCTTCTTGATGTCGGCCTCCACAAGGCCGCCTGTCTCAAGGTACTTCTCCATCAACTCTTCACTAGCCTCGGCAGCCGACTCAACCATCTGCTCATGCAGACGTTGCGCCTCTTCAACCAGCTCAGCCGGTATTTCGGCATAGCTGAAGGTGGTGCCCATGTCGGCCTCATTCCAACTGATGGCCTTCATCTTGATCAGGTCCACGACACCCCGAAAGCTGTCTTCCGTACCGATATTCAACTGAATCGGCACAGGGTTGGCACCCAATCGTGCTTTAATCTGTCCAACCACCCGCAGGAAGTTGGCGCCGGTACGGTCCATCTTGTTGACGAAGGCCAGCCGCGGCACATGGTATTTGTTAGCCTGACGCCATACGGTTTCAGACTGAGGCTCTACACCGCCGACCGCGCAAAACACCGCGCAGGCCCCATCCAGTACTCGCAGCGACCGTTCAACTTCAATCGTGAAGTCCACGTGCCCGGGCGTATCAATTATATTGATACGGTGTTCAGCGTACTGCTTCTCCATGCCCTGCCAGAAACAGGTCGTAGCCGCCGAGGTGATGGTAATGCCTCGTTCCTGCTCCTGCTCCATCCAGTCCATGATGGCGGCCCCGTCGTGCACCTCACCAATTTTGTGAGACACCCCGGTATAAAACAAAACACGTTCTGTCGTTGTCGTCTTGCCGGCATCAATGTGTGCCATGATGCCGATATTACGATAACGGTCTATAGGGGTCTTGCGGGCCACCGCCAGTATTCCTATAAATTCAATTCATTACCAACGGTAATGGGCGAAGGCCTTATTGGCCTCAGCCATACGGTGCGTTTCTTCACGCTTCTTCACGGCCGTACCGCGATTTTCAGATGCATCCAGGATCTCACTGGCCAGACGGGCACCCATACCCTTTTCGCTACGAGCGCGAGCCGCATCGACAATCCAGCGCATCGCAAGGGTGTTGCGTCTGTTCGGGCGAACTTCGATCGGCACCTGATAGGTCGCACCACCGACACGGCGAGACTTAACCTCAACCATCGGGCGAACATTTTCCAGGGCCTTTTCCAGGGCCTCAACGGCGTCTTTCTTAGATTTGTCCGCCACGCTATCCAGCGCACCATAGACAATCTTTTCCGCCACTGACTTTTTACCGCTCAGCATCAACATGTTGATGAACTTGGCGATCATCTCCGACCGGAACTTCGGATCCGGCAGGATAGGCCTTTTTGCTGCGACTCGTCTTCTAGCCATTTACCAATTTCCTGTTTGCTCTATTTTAAAACGGCCGCCAAGACACTCGCTCTCTGGCCGCCTTCTATTAAATTCAATTTACGACTTGGGTCGTTTGGCGCCGTACTTGGAACGAGCCTGGCGTCGATCACTCACACCGGCGGTATCCAGAGAACCACGCACCGTGTGATAACGCACACCTGGCAAGTCTTTTACACGACCACCACGAATCAGGACCACGGAGTGTTCCTGAAGATTATGCCCTTCACCACCGATGTAGCTTGTGACTTCATGACCGTTGGTCAGGCGTACACGAGCGACTTTACGCATCGCCGAGTTTGGCTTTTTCGGTGTCGTGGTATACACACGAGTGCACACACCACGTCGCTGCGGACAGGCCTCCAGCGCCGGCACATTACTCTTTTCCCGCTTACTCTTGCGCGGATTACGTACCAATTGGTTTATTGTTGCCATAAGTCTTTCTAACTCCAGAAAATAAACGACAGGCCAGACCTTCCAATTTTAAGGGGCTGACCTGTCGTAAGGCGCGAGATTGTATTGAATCAGAGCCCCCCCGTCAACCGCATTTGGGGCCCATTTACCATTTTTCCGTCCGGTTTCTAGCCCTCGCTAACAGACTCGGTGGACGATTCGGAGCTATCCCCTTCCAGGGTCGCGGTTTCGGCCTCCAGCAGGGCCTCCATGCTCTCCTGTTGGCGACGCCGACGGCGGCGCTCGGCATGGAAGGCCAGGCCGGTACCGGCCGGGATCAGACGGCCGACAATCACGTTTTCCTTCAGGCCCCGCAGGTCGTCGACCTTGCCGGTGACAGCCGCTTCGGTCAGTACGCGGGTGGTTTCCTGGAAGGAAGCCGCGGAAATGAAGGATTCCGTGGCCAGCGAGGCCTTGGTGATCCCCAACAGCAGGGGCTCGAACAGGGCTTCCTGCTTTTTCATGGCCTTGGCGCGTTCATTTTCATCATACAGACGGGAACGATCGACCTGTTCCCCCTTCAGCAGACGGGTGTCGCCGGGGTGGGTAATTTCCACCTTACGCAGCATCTGACGGACAATGACTTCAATGTGCTTGTCATTGATCTTTACACCTTGCAGACGGTAGACGTCCTGCACCTCATTGACGATATAACGAGCCAGCTCCTTGACGCCCAGCAGACGCAGGATATCGTGCGGGTTTGGCTCGCCTTCGGCGATCACTTCGCCCTTTTCGACGTGCTCACCTTCAAACACGGTGACATGACGCCATTTCGGGATCAGCTCTTCATAGACATCACCTTCCGCCGGGGTGATCACCAGGCGCTGTTTGCCCTTGGTCTCCTTGCCGAAAGAGACGGTACCGGTGATCTCGGCCATGATGGACGATTCCTTCGGTTTACGGGCTTCGAACAGGTCGGCCACGCGGGGCAGACCGCCGGTGATGTCACGGGTTTTGGACGATTCCTGCGGAATACGGGCAATCGTGTCACCCACACCGACGCTGTCACCGTCACGCATGCCGATAATCGCACCGGAGGGCAGATAGTAATGGGCCGGAATATCGGTACCGGGGATGGTCAAGTCCTTGCCGTTATCACCCACCAGTTTCACCATCGGCCGCATATCCTTGGAGGAACTGCTGCGCTGTTTGGGGTCGGTGATGACCAGACTGGACAGACCGGTGACTTCGTCCACTTCGGACTGCACGGTCACACCGTCGATAATATCGACGAATTTGAGCTGACCGGCCACCTCGATAATTACCGGGTGAGTATGCGGATCCCAGTTGGCGATGACCTGACCGGCCTCAACCGTATTGCCATCATCGACGGAAATTCCGGCACCGTAAGGTACCTTGTAGCGTTCACGCTCACGGTTGTGGTCGTCCAGCACGGTAATTTCACCGGAGCGGGAGACCGCCACGAAGTTACCACTGGCATGCTGTACGGTCTTGATATTGTGCAGGCGCACCGTACCCTTGGTCTTCACTTCAATATTGTTGACTGCCGCAGAGCGACTAGCCGCCCCACCGATGTGGAAGGTACGCATGGTCAGCTGGGTACCGGGCTCCCCGATGGACTGGGCGGCGATAACGCCGATGGCCTCACCGATGTTGACCTTGTGGCCGCGGGCCAGGTCACGACCATAGCAGGTCGAACAGACACCGACATGGCTTTCACAGGTAATGGTCGAACGCACCAGGATATGGTCGATCGCCAGGTCCACCAGGCGTGACACCCATTTTTCATCCAGCAAGGTACCGTGTTTGATCAGTACCTCGTTATCCGCGGACAACACATCCTGCGCCACAACGCGACCCAGCACACGCTCACTGAGGGGTTCCACAACGTCACCGCCTTCGATCAAGCTGGTCAGGTGTACGCCGCGATTGGTACCGCAATCATCTTCGGTGATCACCAGATCCTGGGAGACGTCAACCAGACGACGGGTCAGATATCCTGAGTTGGCGGTCTTGAGGGCCGTATCGGCCAGACCCTTACGGGCGCCGTGGGTGGAGATAAAGTACTGTAATACCGACAAACCTTCGCGGAAGTTGGCGGTGATGGGGGTTTCAATAATGGAGCCGTCGGGCTTGGCCATCAGACCACGCATACCCGCCAGCTGACGAATCTGCGCCGCACTACCACGGGCACCGGAGTCGGCCATCATATAGATAGAGTTGAAGGAGGGTTGTTTGACCGTATCGCCCTTCGCATCCACCACATCTTCCTTACCCAGCTTGTCCATCATGGCCTTGGCCACCTGGTCATTGGTATGGGACCAGATATCCACCACCTTGTTATAACGTTCGCCGTAGGTTACCAGACCGGAGGCATACTGATGTTCGATCTCTTTGACCTGTTCTTCGGCATTGGCAAGGATTTTACCCTTCTCATCCGGAATCACCATGTCGTCGGCGCAGAACGAAACACCGGCACGGGTCGAGTAACGGAAACCGGTATACATCAACTGGTCGGCAAAGATCACCGTATCCTTCAGACCCAGTTGCCGATAACAGGCGTTGATCAATTGTGAGATGGCCTTCTTGTTGAGGTCGCGGTTGACGATCGCATAAGGTAAGCCTTTAGGAACGATTTCCCACAACAGAGAACGACCCACCGTTGTGTCTTTTACTGAAGTGACGGCTTCAAGTTCACCTTCGGCATTTTTCAGGTATTCCGTGACGCGGACCTTGACCTTGGCTTGCAGGTGAACCAGGCCATTACCATAGGCGCGATGTACCTCGCTGGTGTCGGCGAAGATCATGCCCTCACCCATAGCATTGATGCGATCACGGGACATGTAATACAGCCCCAGAACCACGTCCTGTGACGGCACGATAATCGGCTCACCGTTGGCGGGTGACAGGATGTTATTGGAGGCCATCATCAGGGCGCGGGCTTCGAGCTGCGCCTCGATAGACAGGGGGACGTGAACGGCCATCTGGTCACCGTCAAAGTCGGCGTTGAAGGCGGTACAGACCAGCGGGTGCAGCTGGATGGCCTTGCCTTCGATCAAGACCGGTTCGAAGGCCTGGATACCCAGACGGTGCAGGGTCGGCGCACGGTTGAGCATGACCGGATGTTCGCGGATCACCTCTTCGAGGATATCCCACACCTCAGGGCCTTCACGTTCGACCATCTTCTTGGCCGCCTTGATGGTGGTGGCCAGGCCGCGACGTTCCAGCTTGCTAAAAATAAACGGTTTGAACAGCTCGAGGGCCATTTTCTTCGGCAGACCGCACTGGTGTAGCTTGAGGGTCGGACCGACCACGATGACCGAACGGCCAGAATAGTCGACGCGTTTACCCAGCAGATTCTGACGGAAGCGACCTTGCTTACCCTTGATCATGTCGGCCAGTGACTTGAGCGGACGCTTGTTGGAGCCGGTAATGGCGCGGCCACGACGGCCGTTGTCCAGCAGGGCGTCGACCGATTCCTGCAACATGCGCTTTTCGTTGCGCACGATGATGTCAGGGGCATTCAGGTCCAGCAGACGTTTGAGACGGTTGTTACGGTTGATGACGCGACGGTACAGGTCATTCAGATCCGAGGTCGCAAACCGACCGCCTTCCAGTGGTACCAGGGGACGCAGCTCGGGCGGCAGTACCGGCAACACGGTCATGACCATCCATTCCGGCTTGTTGCCGGAACTGAGGAAGGCCTCGATCAGCTTGAGACGCTTGCCCAGCTTCTTGAATTTGGTTTCTGACTTGGTGGCGGCAATTTCTTCGCGCATCCGCTCAGCCTCGGCCTTCATATCGATGGTACGCAGCAAATCAAAGATCGCCTCGGCGCCCATCTTGGCGTCAAACTCATCACCATACTGTTCGATGGCTTCGAGGTAAGTCTCGTCAGTTAGCAGCGAACCGCGTTCCAGCTCGGTCATACCAGGGTCGACTACGACGAAGGCCTCGAAGTACAGAATGCGTTCGATATCGCGCAGGGTCATATCCAGCAAAAGCCCCATACGGGAAGGCAGTGACTTGAGGAACCAGATGTGGGCGACCGGACTGGCCAGCTCGATGTGTCCCATGCGCTCGCGACGGACCTTGGCGAGGGTGACTTCAATGCCACACTTCTCACAAATTACACCACGGTGCTTGAGGCGCTTATATTTGCCGCACAGACACTCATAGTCCTTGACCGGACCAAAGATCTTGGCGCAGAACAGGCCATCCCGTTCCGGCTTGAAGGTCCGGTAATTGATGGTCTCGGGTTTCTTTACTTCACCGAATGACCATGAGCGGATCTTCTGGGGAGAGGCGAGACCGATGCGGATCGCATCGAAGTCATCCGTCTGACCCTGTTGTTTGAACATCTTCAGTAAGTCTTTCACGTATTAGCTCCTAAAGTTGTAGATCGGTCTGCTGGCCGACATGTCGGGCCGCAGCCCGACCTACCATAGATTTAATCCTGTTGCTCAAGTTCAATATCGATCGCCAGGGAACGAATTTCCTTCAACAGTACATTGAAGGACTCAGGCATGCCTGCCTCCATCCGGTGATCGCCATCAACGATGTTTTTGTACATCTTGGTACGTCCATTCACATCGTCCGATTTCACGGTGAGCATTTCCTGCAAGGTGTACGCGGCGCCGTAGGCCTCGAGGGCCCACACTTCCATTTCACCGAAGCGCTGGCCACCGAACTGGGCCTTACCACCCAGCGGTTGCTGCGTGACCAGACTGTACGGACCAGTGGAACGGGCGTGCATCTTGTCATCGACCAGGTGGTTCAACTTCAGCATGTACATGTAACCGACGGTCACCTGGCGATCAAAGGCCTCGCCGGTACGACCGTCGTGCAGGGTGGTCTGACCAGAGCGCGGCAGACCGGCCAGTTCCAGCAGGTCCTTGATCTGGGGTTCATCGACGCCGTCAAATACCGGTGTCGCCATCGGCACGCCCTTACGCAGGTTCATGGCCAGCTCAACGACTTCTTCGTCTGTCAGACCCTTGATGTCTTCCTTGCGACCTTCGGACTTGTTATAGATCTCATCAAGGAACTTGCGCACCTCGACAATCTTTTCCTGGGCGGCGAGCATCTCGCCGATCTTCTTGCCGAGGCCCTTGGCGGCCCAGCCGAGATGGGTTTCGAGCACCTGACCGACGTTCATACGAGACGGAACGCCGAGGGGGTTCAGTACCACATCTACGGGTTCGCCATCGGCGCTGTAGGGCATGTCTTCAACGGGCACGATCATGGAGATAACACCCTTGTTACCGTGACGACCGGCCATCTTGTCACCAGGCTGAATACGACGCTTCACGGCCAGATAGACCTTGACCATCTTCAGTACGCCAGGTGCCAGGTCATCACCGGTAGTCAGCTTGCCGCGCTTCTCTTCGAAGCGGGCATCAAACTCGGTACGCAGCTGTTTCAACTGCCCGGAAATGACTTCCATCTGGGCATTGGCCTCATCACTACGCAGGCGGATCTCAAACCATTTTTCACGTTCGACTTCGCTCAGGTATTGCTTGGTGATCTTGGTATTGCTGGACATACCATTCGGACCACCATCGGCAACCTTGCCAATCAACATCGATTCGACGCGGCTGTAGGCGTCGTCTTCCATAATACGGCGTTGGTCGTTCAAGTCTTTCTTGATGCGGGCCAGTTCCGATTCTTCAATCGACTTGGCGCGGGCGTCTTTTTCCAGGCCATCACGGGTAAAGACCTGCACATCGATTACCGTACCGATCATGCCGGACGGGACGCGCAGCGAGGTATCTTTCACGTCAGAGGCCTTCTCACCGAAGATTGCGCGCAGCAGTTTTTCTTCCGGTGTCAGCTGGGTTTCACCCTTGGGGGTCACCTTACCGACCAGGATATCGCCCGGTTTCACTTCGGCGCCGATGTAGACAATACCGGCCTCGTCCAGCTTGGACAGGGCGGCCTCGCCGACATTGGGAATATCGCCGGAGATTTCTTCTGAGCCCAACTTGGTGTCACGCGCCACGCAGGTCAGTTCTTCGATATGGATGGTGGTATAGCGATCTTCCTGTACCACACGCTCGGAGATCAGGATCGAGTCCTCGAAGTTGTAACCATTCCAGGGCATGAAAGCCACCAGCATGTTCTGACCCAATGCCAGTTCACCCATGTCGGTGGACGGACCATCCGCCATCACGTCGCCACGGGCGATGATGTCACCGGTCTTGACCAGCGGCCGCTGGTTGATACAGGTATTCTGGTTGGAACGGGTGTACTTGGTCAGGTTGTAGATGTCCACACCGGGTTCACCAGGGATGGTCTCATCATCATTGACACGCACCACGATACG
>JAHEDB010000480.1 GCA_024641465.1 Chromatiales bacterium
CGTAGCGTGTTTGCCGCGGTCTTTATCCTCAATCTCATCTGGGTAGTGTGGCTGGTGGGGTATCTGCCGCTGGTCGGTCGGACCCTGTGGGCGAGGGCGATCCTGATCCTGGCCTTGCTTTCGGTGCTGGTGATTGAGTGGCTGGGTTATCGCAATCTGTCGGCGTGGATCCTGCGTACCCTGCTCGGTTCGGTATTTTCCATCGGCATGATCTGGTTGGCCTTGCGCCTGTTGCGTGAGCTGTACCACGGCCTGAATCAGGGACGGGCCGATTGGCATCAAACAATAAGAGGGTTGTTCGGTCTGCACGGTGATGAACACGTGCCCGGCCTGTTCTGGTTCTATGCCATCACGGTATTGGCCTGCTGGACCGGGTTTGCGTGGGCCATCCTGGTTATCTGGGGTCTGTCAGAGACCGCCTTTCAGCAGGCCTCGGTGTATTTCATGGATGGTTTTGTGGTGGGTTCGCTCAAGGTCGTGCCGGCGCGTATCCTGTTGGCGGTGGGCGTGTTTGCGGTCTTGTCATCGCTCAGTGGCTGGTTCAAGCACCGCCTGGAACGGGAATGGCTGATCCATACCCGCATGGAGCGTGGCGCCCGTGAGACCTTTGTCACCCTGAGTGGCTATACCGGTTTTGCCATTGCCATTGTCATTGCCCTGAGTGTGGCGGGTTTTGCCTTTAGCAACCTGGCGATCATCGCCGGGGCCCTGTCCGTCGGTATTGGTTTTGGTTTGCAGAACGTGGTAAATAATTTTGTCTCGGGGCTGATCCTGTTGTTTGAACGACCGATCAAAACCGGTGACTGGATCGTGGTCGGCAATACGGAAGGCTATGTTGAGCGTATCCGCATGCGCTCCACCCTGATCCAGACCTTTGATCGCGCCGATGTCATCGTACCTAATTCGGAGTTGATCTCGTCCCAGGTGACCAACTGGATGTTGTTTGATTCCCGTGGCCGGGCCAAGGTACCGATCGGGGTGGCCTATGGCTCGAATACCCAGCTGGTCAAAGAGTTATTACTGAAGGTGGCCGAGGAGCATTCCGGCGTGATTAATGACGGTAGTTCCCCGGCGCCAAAGGTGCTATTTCTTGGTTTTGGGGACAGCAGCCTGAATTTTGAACTGCGCTGTCATATCAGCAACATTGACAATCGGCTACAATGCATCAGTGATATGAATTTTGCCATTGATGCGGCGTTTCGTGAGCACGGCATCGAAATACCCTTCCCACAACGCGACGTCCACATACGCAGCTGGCAAAATCAACCAGGTCCCGGCTCACCTGCGGAACCGGATAAGAAATAAGTTAAAAAATGGGGGAATCATAATGAAACAGATCAAATATCTCATCCTGCTGCTGGTTTTATCTATCCCAACGGCACTCCTCGCCGGCCAGCCTTACGAGCGACTCTACGTGTTTGGTGACAGCCTGTCCGATACCGGCAACCTTGCCTCGATAGTCGGGCATTTCCCCGAACCACCTTATCACCAGGACCGGGTCTCCAATGGCCTGTTGTCGGTAGAGATCATGGCCAACGAACTCGGTTTGCCCCTGACGACCTCCCTGCACCTGCTTGGCCCGGCGGTCGGTAATAACTATGCCGTGGCCGGCGCTAGCGCCGCCCGCAGTGAACCGATCGACCTGAACGCCCAGGTGGCCCTGTTTCTGGCCAATCACGGCGGGGTAGCGCCGGACAATACCCTGTACGTGATGTTTATTGGCGGTAATGACATCCGCAAGGCGCGCGACACCGTCGACTGGCTGGCGGCCACGCAAAAGGTCGAAGAGGCGGCGCAAACTGTTGCCACTCAGATCCAGGTACTGGCTGCGAGCGGGGCGAAACACTGGCTGGTGGTCAACGCCCCGGATATTGGCCGTATCCCGGAAACCCGCCTGATAGCCGCGGCTACCGGCGCCAGTGAATTACCGGCCAGGGCCACGGCCCTGAGCATCCTGTTTAATGATGCCCTGAAACAGCGCCTGCATCAGTTGGGGGACGACAATGGTGTCGAGGTGGAACGGTTTGACCTGTATACCCTGTTTGGCCGCATTATCGAAAAGGGTGACAAGCTGGGGTTCAGCAATACCACCGACCCCTGTTTCAGTTCCCAGTTGGGAGAGTTTACCCCCGGTTGTAATTATGGTTACAACTTCAGTCAGTACATCTTTTTTGATGAAATCCATCCGACAGCCCGGGTCCATGCCATGGTGGGTGAGGCGATGGCCCGCAAGGTGCGGGAAGATCGCCATGAGCATCGGCATGACCGCAAACACCATAACGAGGTAGAATCCGCCAGACACGACTAGTCGCGGCTGGTCACGATCATTTTAACCCTGTAGTAGTGTTGTCGTATGAGTTTGCCCTGGCAGACCATTTTTCAGGCTGCCCATGCCTGTTTGATGGCAGAGAATATTGAGCAGAAGATTGCCCTGAGCAACGAGGTCCAGCAGGCCTGGTTGGCAGGGCAACTCACCACGGAAAGCGTTGAAAGGCCCCACCCCGTCGAGAACCCCGGCCGACCGGCCAGCCCCGCCCTGGTGCCCCCCAAGGATGTACCACGACGCGCCATGAAGAATG